>NZ_JBHWLC010000155.1:0-8216 GCF_042730635.1 Streptomyces sp. NPDC059917 | reverse complement strand
CGCCTACTGGACGTAATCGGGCGTTCCGACAACGCCGCGAGGCGCGGTACCAGGCGTCGCGAGCCAGGCGCTACTTTCGAAACACGCCCTAGCGCCGCGGACGGCTAAAGGAGTGCTTTAACCCGGGACCGTAGCTTCCGTCCGATGAACGCACCCGGTGGATGAAGGAGTACGCCGCACCATGAGCATCCCTGACACACAGCGCGAGTCGTGGATCCGGCGCTTCCACCCCGCCCCCGACGCGCCCGTCCGCCTGCTCTGCCTCCCGCACGCCGGGGGCACCGCCTCGTACTTCTTCCCGTTCTCCCAGCGGCTCGCCGCACACGGCGACGCCGGAGCCGACGTGCTGTCCGTCCAGTACCCCGGCCGCCAGGACCGGCGCCTGGAACCGGCGCTGGAGGACGTCACCGCACTGGTGGACGGCATCCACGACGCCCTCGCGCCCTGGAACGACCTGCCCCTCGTCCTGTTCGGCCACAGCATGGGCGCCGTCCTGGCCTTCGAACTGGCCCGCCGCCTGGAACGCGAGGGCAAGCCCCCGCTCGGCCTGATCGTCTCGGGTCGCCGCTCCCCGGACATCCTGCGCACCGACCACGTGCACACCCTCGGCGACCACGCCCTCGTCGAGGAGGTGCGGCTGCTCAGCGGCACCGATCCCGGCGTCCTGGACGACGAGGAGATCCTGCGCATGGTGCTCCCCGCGCTGCGCGCCGACTTCAAGGCCATCGAGACCTACCGCTACCGCGCCGAGGGCACCGGCCCCGCGCTGCGCTGCCCGCTGAGCGTGCTCACCGGCACCTCCGACCCGAGGGTCACACCCGAACAGGCCGTCGCCTGGCGGGAACTGACCGGGGGCCGCTTCACCTTCAGGGCCTTCCCCGGCGGCCACTTCTACCTCGCCCACCAGCAGGCCGAGGTCACCGCGGCCGTCGTCGAGGACCTCGCCGCCTTCGCCTCGCACGCCGCGTCCGCGCCGGCCACCGGCGCCCGCGAACGGGTGTCCGCCCGCTCATGACCGAACCCGCCGCCCACCCGGCCCCCACCCGCCCGGCCGCCCCCGCGCCCCGCGCCCTCTGATGCCGCGCGGGAACCTGCTGGCGATCAGCGACCTGCACGTCGCCCACCCCGAGAACCGGCTGGTCCTGGAAGGGCTCAGGCCCCGCACAGACGACGACTGGCTCCTGCTGGCGGGCGACGTGGGCGAGCTGGCCGGGGACGTCCAATGGGCCCTGGAGACCCTCGCCCGGCGCTTCGCGCGGATCGTGTGGGCCCCCGGCAACCACGACCTGTGGACCCCGCCCGACGACCCGGTCCAGCTGCGCGGCGAGGCCCGCTACCGGTACCTCGTCTCCGTCTGCCGGCAGCTGGGCGTCACCACGCCCGAGGACCCCTATCCCGTATGGCACGGCCCCCAGGGCCCCGTCGTCGTGGCCCCCCTGTTCCTGCTGTACGACTACACCTTCCGCACCGGCACCGCCCGGACCAAGGAAGAGGCCCTGGCACAGGCGTACGACGCGGGCATCGTGTGCACCGACGAATACCTCCTGCACCCCGCCCCGTACCCCACGCGCGACGCCTGGTGCCGGGCCCGGGTCACCGAGACCGAACGACGGCTGGCAGCTTGTGACCCGGAGCTGCCGACCGTGCTCGTCAACCACTTCCCGCTCGTCCGCGAACCCACCAGGATCCTGCGGCACCCGGAGTTCGCACAGTGGTGCGGCACCGCCCGCACCGCCGACTGGCACCTGCGCTTCCGGGCCACGACCGTCGTCTACGGCCACCTCCACATACCCCGCACCACCTGGTACGACGGCGTGCGCTTCGAGGAGGTGTCGGTCGGCTACCCCCGCGAATGGCGGCTCCGCCAACACCCCCGCATCGAACCCAAAGTGATCCTTTCGAACTGAGCCCGCCGGTAGTTCCTGCCGTGCAACTAGTGGACATCGCGCGGACCCCCTGCCCCCGCCGTCCCCGTCCATAAGCTGCCGGAGAAGTGAGGGAACACCACCGGAAAGGCGACTCATGGCGCTCTGGTACCGGGACGAAGAACGCGCACGGCTGGAACGAGCACTCTACGAATGCATGGCCGCGATGGCGGGAATCGTCCTGATCGAGGGCGCCGTCGGCTGCGGCAAGACCGAACTCCTCCAGTACGTGGCCGACTCGGCCCCCCTCCTGGACATCACCGTGGTGTACGCCACGGCCCACCCGGACGCCCGGCACCGCCGACACGCCCTGCTGCGACGCCTCGCCGCCGCACTGCCCGCGCCCCCGGAAGCGGAAGCGGAAGAGGGTTCCACGGCGGCGCACTTCGAGGACGCCCTGCGCGCCGTCTGCGTACGCGGACCGGTGGTGCTCTGCGTCGACGACCTCCAGCACGCCGACGACGCCTCCATCGCCGACCTCCTGCACACCGCCCGCGCCCTGCGCGGCACCGGCCTGCTGATGGTCCTCGCCGGATCGCCCCACAACCGCACCGACAACCCGGTCGCCGCCACCGAACTCCTGCGCCACCCCGGATTCGCCCGGATCCCGCTCGCCCACCTGGACCAACGGGCCACCGCCGGGCTCGCCCGACGCTGGGGCGCCCCCGCACACCACACCCACGGCGACGGACTCCACCGGATCACCGGCGGCAACCCGCTGCTGCTGCGCGCCCTCCTCAGCGAACTCTCCCCGCACGCCACCGAGGCCGACCCCGAAGCCGGCGGCCCCTTCACCGAAGCCCTGCGGACCTGTCTGCGCCGCTGCGACGCGGACACCCGGCGGATCGCCCGGGCCGTCGCGGTGCTCGGTGAACACGCCACCCTCGAACACGCCGCTCCGCTCGCCGGGCTGACCGCGGCCGCCACCGCCCGGGCCATGGCCGCGCTCGACGCCGCCGGGATCACCACCCGCGGCCGACTGCGGCACCCGGCCGCCGAGACCGCCGTGCTCGACGCCCTCGACCCCGCCCGCCGCCGCCGACTGCACCACGAAGCGGCCCGGGTCCTGCACGCCGCCCGCGCCGAACCCCACGTCGTGGCCAAGCAGCTGCTCGCCGCCGGCGCCACCGGCGGAGCCGCCTGGGAGATCCGGACCCTGTGCGAAGCGGCCCGCCAGGAATCGGCGCCCGAGGGATCCGCCGAGCGCGCCGCCGCCTTCCTCCAGCTCGCCCGCGCCGGAGCCCCCGACGAGCGCACCCGCCACCACCTCGCACTGGAGCTGGCCCACCACACCTGGAGACTGCACCCGGCCGCCGCGCACGACCACCTCCAGGAACCCCTGGCCGCCCTGCGCCAACGACGCCTCCCCGCCGCGGACATCGGACAGCTCGCCCGGCTCCTCGCCGCCCAAGGACGCGTGGAAGAAGCGGGCGAGGCCCTCGCACGGCTGGCCTCCTCCGGCCGCCACCCCGCCCCCGAGGACCCGCTGCGCGAACTCTTCGCCCTGCCCCCCACCTCCGGCCCCGAGCGCCGCGGAACCCCCGCGGGGCCCGCCGCGGCCCTGTGGACCCACCCCGGAGCCGACGACGACGCGGCGACCGCCGAGCGCCTGCTGCGCGGCACACCACTGGCCCAGTCCACCTTCGAACCCCTGGGCCAGGCCCTGCGCACCCTCGTGCACACCGACCGGCCGCGCCGCGCCGCCGTCTGGTGCCGCGCCCTCGGCGAGGAGGCCCGCGTCCAGCGCGCCCCCGGCTGGCAGGCCGCCCTCGCCACCGTGCACGCCGAAGCGCTGCTACGCCTCGGCGACCTGACCGGCGCCGAGCGCGAGGCCACCGCGGCCCTGACCCACCTCTCCGGACGCGGAGGCCTGTACCTCTTCGCACCGCTCGCCGTACTCGTCCAGGCGCTCACGGCGAAGGGCGACCACGCCGCCGCCGCACAGCACCTCCAGGCCACCGCGCCGGGCGAGCTCTACTCCACCGTCCACGCCCTCAACTACCTCCGCGCACGGGGCTGTCACTACCTGGCCACGCACCGGCCGCAGGCCGCGCTCGGCGAGTTCCTGGACGCCGGACGGCTCGCCGTCCGCTGGGGCCTCGACCGGCCGCGGTCGCTGCCCTGGCGCACCGACGCGGCCGAGGCGCACCTCCACCTGGGCCAACGAACCCGCGCGGCGCGCCTGGTGGCCGAACAGCTGGCGATGCCCGACGCCGTGGGCGCCCGGGTGCGCGGCATCTCGCTGCGGGCCAGCGCGGCCACGGCCGAAGCCCGCCACCGCCCCGACCTGCTCACCCGGGCCGTCCAGGACCTGCGCGACTGCGGTGACCGGCTCGAACTCGCGCGTGCGCTGGCCGACTTGGGCTCCGCACTGTGCATGAGCGGTGAAGGGCCCAAAGCGGGCGCGCTGACCAGACGCGCCCGTGACCTGGCGGCCGAGTGCGGAGCCGTCCCGCTGTCGGAGCGCATCGTCCCGGGACGCACGGACGAGGGCGTCGCGACCGTTCCCCCGCCCCGGCGCGCCGAGGCCCAGGCCGAGGCCGAGGCGGACGCGGACGCGGAGCGGTTGAACGAGTCGGAGAAGCGCGTGGCCGCGCTCGCCGCCCACGGATACACCAACCGCGAGATATCGGCGAAGCTCTTCGTCAGCGTCAGCACCGTCGAGCAGTACCTGACCCGGGCCTACCGCAAGCTCAACATCTCCCGCCGCCAGGATCTGCCGGTCGACCTACGGATCGAAGCGGCGGAGTACGCCGTGCCCTGACCTGACCTGCCCGACCCGACCCGGCATCCGCAAGACCCCTGCAAGAGACGCTTTAGTGCCGCTCGAAAGGGTGGCCGGGCGGAAGACGTGTATCGGACCACCAGCGTACGAGCCGGCACGGCCGGGAGACGGCTTCCGCCTGCCGGGAAACGGCTGGACCTGTGATTCGGTGTGAATACGGAATGGGGACCGTGCATCGTGCTTTCAATTTCTGACGCGCCGCACAACGAGGCCATCGCTGTTATCGGTATGTCGTGCCGTTTTCCGGGTGCGGTGGGTGTGGGTGAGTTTTGGGATTTGTTGTGTGCGGGTCGGGATGCGATTGGTGAGGTGCCGGGGGATCGGTGGGATGTCGAGCGGGTTGGTGGGGTGCGTCGGGGTGGGTTTTTGGGGCGGGTGGATGGTTTTGATGCGTCGTTTTTCGGGGTGAGTCCTCGGGAGGCGGTGGCGATGGATCCGCAGCAGCGGTTGATGTTGGAGTTGGCGTGGGAGGCGTTGGAGGACGCGGGTGTGGTGCCGGGTTCTTTGCGTGGTGAGGGTGTGGGTGTTTTTGCGGGGGTGATGCAGGACGATTACGCGGCGTTGGTGCGTCGTGGTGGGGTGGAGGGTTTTGGTTCGTTTACTTCGACGGGTTTGCATCGGAGTGTGGTGGCGAATCGGGTGTCGTATTTTCTGGGGTTGTGTGGTCCGAGTTTGGTGGTGGATTCGGGTCAGTCGTCGGGTTTGGTGGCTGTTTTTCAGGCGTGTGAGAGTTTGTTGAAGGGTGAGTCGTCTTTGGCGTTGGCTGGTGGGGTGAATTTGATTTTGGCGCCGGAGTCGACGGTGGCGGTGGAGCGGTTCGGTGGTTTGTCGCCGGATGGGGTTTCTTATGTTTTTGATGGTCGGGCGAATGGTTATGTGCGGGGTGAGGGGGGTGGTGTGGTTGTTTTGAAGCGTTTGGGGGATGCGTTGGCTGATGGTGATGATGTTGTTTGTGTGATTCGTGGTGGTGGGGTGAATAACGATGGTGGTGGTGTGGGTTTGACGTCGCCGTCGGTGGAGGGTCAGGCGGGTGTGGTGCGTTTGGCGTTGGAGCGGGCGGGTGTGGCTGCGTCGGGTGTGGCGTATGTGGAGTTGCATGGGACGGGGACGCCGGTGGGTGATCCGGTGGAGGCTGCGGCTTTGGGTGCGGTGTACGGGGTGGGGCGTGGGCGTGGGGGTGGTTCGGGTGTGCCGTTGGTGGTGGGGTCGGCGAAGTCGAATGTGGGTCATTTGGAGGGTGCGGCGGGGGTTGTTGGTTTGGTGAAGGCGGCTTTGTGTGTGCGGGAGGGGCGGATTCCGGCGAGTTTGAATTTCGAGTCGGGTCCGGTGGGGGTTGATCTGGAGGGTTTGGGTCTGCGGGTGCAGGCGGAGTTGGGGGAGTGGCCGGTGGAGGGTCGGCGGGTGGCGGGGGTGTCTTCGTTCGGGATGGGTGGCACGAACGCGCACCTGATCATCGAGCAGGCCCCCGAGGCAGAGGTGACGGCACCGGATCCGGGTGCGGCGGACGAGCTGGTGCCGTGGATCCTGTCGGCCCGTACGCAGGCCGCTCTGCGCGAACAGGCCTCCCGGCTGAGGGAGTTCGTCGGGGAGGACGCCTCGGCGCGTCCGGTGGACGTCGGGTTCTCGTTGGTGGCGACGCGGACGGCGTTCGAGCATCGGGCGGTGGTGCTGGGCGCGGACCGTGCGGAGCTGCTGGCCGGGCTGGACCTGCTGGCCGCCGGTGAGTCGGGCGCGGGTGTCGTCCGCGGCTCCGCTGGTGGCGGGACGGCGTTCCTGTTCACCGGGCAGGGGAGCCAGCGGGTGGGGATGGGGCGTGAGCTGTATGCGGCCTCGCCCGTCTTCGCCGAAGCCTTTGATGCGGTGTGCGCGGAGCTGGACGGGTATTTGGGCCGGTCGCTGAAAGAGATCGTCTTCAGCGATGCCGATGGTCTGTTGGATCAGACGCGGTTTACGCAGGCTGCGTTGTTCGCGGTGGAGACGGGGTTGTTCCGGGTCGCGGAGGCGGCTGGGGTGCGGCCGGATGCGTTGATCGGGCACTCGGTCGGTGAGCTGGCGGCCGCCCACGCGGCCGGGGTCCTCTCGCTGGCGGATGCGTGTGCGCTGGTCGCTGCACGGGGCCGGTTGATGCAGGCGGCACGGGCAGGTGGCGCGATGCTCGCCATCGCCGCACCCGAAGCCGACGTGACCCCGCTCCTGGTGGAGGGCGTCGACCTCGCCGCGGTGAACGGTCCGGCTTCCGTGGTCGTCTCGGGTGACGAGGACGCGGTCGAGACGATCGCGGAGCATTTCCGGGCCGCAGGTGTGAAGGTCAAGCGGCTCACGGTCAGCCACGCCTTCCACTCCCCGCACATGGACAGCGTCCTGGACGAGTTCCAGACCATCGCCGCCACCCTCACCTTCAACCCGCCCTCGATCCCGATCGTCTCCAACGTCACTGGTCTGATCGCGACGGCCGAAGAACTGACCGACCCTGCCTACTGGGCGCGGCACATCCGTGGCGCGGTCCGTTTCCATGACGGCCTCACCACCCTCCACAACCAGGGGATCACCACCTACCTCGAACTCGGCCCCGACCCGGTCCTGACCGCAATGGTCGAGGAGGGCGCCACCGCCGCGTTCCTGCGCAAGGGCCGTCCGGAGGACCGTACGGTCATCGCCGCGCTCGCGGCGGCTCACGCCAACGGCTCGGACGTGGACTGGTCGGGGCTGCTGGCCGGTGGGCGGCGGGTGCCGCTGCCGACGTACGCCTTCCAGCGCAAGCGGCACTGGATCGACGTCCCCGACCTCGTCACCGGCACCGCGGCCACCGGAGGCACCACCCCCGGCAGCGAGGACGAAGGCACCGTCTTCCATGGATGGGTAGCCAAACTCCGCGCCCTGACGGGGGCTCACGGCGACCGGATCCGCGCGAACCTGCTGGCCGGGCTGATCGCCCGGCACACCGTGGAGATCCTCGGCTACGAGAGCGCGGACGAGGTCGACCCGGCGCTGTCGTTCAAGGACCTCGGCTACACCTCCCTGACCGCCGTCGAACTCCGCAGTCGCCTCGTGGCGGACCTGAACCTCCCGCTGCCCACATCGCTGATCTTCGACTATCCGACGCCCGCCGTCCTGGCCCGGCACATCGTCCGCGAACTCCTGGAGACGCCGGGGACCGGAACCCCCGGTGCCCTGCCGACGGTCGCCTACAGCGATCCGGACGAGCCGTTGGCCGTGGTCGGGATGGGGTGCCGGTATCCGGGTGGGGTGGCTTCGCCGGAGGACCTGTGGCGGTTGGTCGCCGATGGCGTGGACGCGATCGGCGGGTTGCCGGAGAACCGTGGTTGGGACACGGACGGGATCTACGACCCCGAGCGCGGGCTGAGCGGGAAGACGTATGCCCGGGACGGCGGATTCCTTTACGGCGCGGGCGAGTTCGACGCGGAGTTCTTCGGGATCAGTCCGCGTGAGGCGGCCGCGATGGATCCGCAGCAGCGGCTGCTGCTGGAGACCGCGTGGGAGACCCT
>NZ_JBHWLC010000154.1:0-8422 GCF_042730635.1 Streptomyces sp. NPDC059917 | reverse complement strand
GCCCGCCGACGGCCGCGGCAGGCGCCGGCGGGCGCGTCCGCGGCCCCACCGGCGGGCCGCCCGCCGCGGCGCGTCAGTACCTGCCGGGCCAGGCGGCTCTTGCCGACGCCACCCGGGCCGGTCAGGGTCACCAGGCGGTGGACGCCCAAGGCGCGTTCGAGCGCGGCCAGTTCACGGTGTCGTCCGACGAAGGAAGCGGGCCCGCCCTGGGGCCCATCGGCTTGTGCCAGCACGGGAGACAGTGTGGCCCACCGCGGGGCCCGGCGGGACCGCGAACGACGGGGCGGCCGGGCGGCCCCCGGGCCCGGCGGCGTCGCCGGGCCCGGGGCGGAGCGTCAGGAGGCCCGGCCCGGCGAGGGCTGCGGGGAGACCGCGGCCCAGGCGGCCCGGCAGTTGACGGTCCGCCCGTTGGTCTCGCAGTGCGTGTGGTAGAGCGTGCCGTCCTCCGTCAGCGCCTTGATCTTCAGGTCGTTGCCGTTGATGGCCAGGGACACCGCACACACGTTCGCCGGGTAACCGGTGACCGGCGCCACCGTCAGGTCCGTCCACGCGAACTCGCCCCAGGCACCCGTCTCGTCCCGGCCGCGCCGCCCGAGGTAGGTCTTGGAGTCCTTGAGCACGAGGGCGAACTCCTCGGAGTTGTTGGGCATCTGGGAGTCCACCGCGCGGCACGGCCCCATGGGACCCGTGATCCCCTGCGGGCCCACCGGACCCAGCGGCCCCACCGGCCCGCGCGGCCCGGGCGGCCCCTGGAGGCCGGGCGGACCGGCCAGGCCCTGCGGCCCCCCGGCGCCGGGGAAGCCCGGCAGGCCCTGGCGACCCGGGGGCCCCGCGGGACCGGCGGGGCCCTGCTGACCCTGCGGCCCGGCCGGTCCGCCGTCGCCGGGGCGCCCGGGATCACCCTTCGGCCCCTGGTCGCCCTTGCGCCCGAGCGCGCCCGCGAGACCGGCCGCACCGGCCGCTCCCGTCGCGCCCGTGGCGCCACCGGCACCCTTGGGGCCGGGCAGGCCCGGGGCCCCCTTCTCCCCCCGATCACCCTTGGGGCCCTTGGCGCCCGGCGGACCCTGAGGGCCCTGGGGACCCATCGGGCCCGGGCAGTGCCGGTCGGTGCCGGGCGCGGCCGCGGCGCTGCGGGGGTGCTTGGCGCACGTGGCCGCCGGGGCGGCCCCGGCGGCGGACGCCCGCACCGGTTCCGGGGCCACCTCCGAGGCGAGCGCGGGCGCGGTGAACCCCCCGAGCGCGACGGTCACCGGCAGCACGAGGCCACCGGCCAGGCGGGCCCTTCGTCCGGTTCTCGCTGTGGACTTCATGTGCGTACCCCTTCGCCGAACGGAACGATCATGTGCTTCGGCAGAAGCCAGGGGAGCATCTCCCGGGCGCGGGGACAATCAAGATCCAAAACGGGAATGTCGCCGCCGGATCAGCGAGTTGGGCCAACGACACGCGGTGCCGGTACGCCGATCAGCCGCGCGGACGGGCCGGAGCGGGGCCGCCCGCTCCCCCTCGCGGCTCAGGGGGCGAGCACGTCCAGCTCCTCGAGCGCCCCGACGGCGATCTCCCGGGTCAGCGCCTCGGCGCGGGCCGCGTCCCGCTCCCGTACCGCCTCGGCCACCCGCACGTGCAGGGTGACGGCGGCCGGGTCGGGGTCGGGGAACATCACCGCGTGCTCGGTGCGCCCGGTCAGCACCTCGGCGACGACGTCGCCCAGCCGCGCGAACATCTCGTTGCCGGAGGCGTTCAGCACGATCCGGTGGAACGCGACGTCGTGGTGCAGGTAGCCGTCCAGCTGGTGTCCGCGCGAGGTGCGGACCATGCCGAGGGCCGCTTCGGTGAGCGCCGCGCACTGCTCGGGCGTGGCCCGCACGGCGGCGAGGCCCGCGGCCACGGGCTCGATCGCCGAGCGCAGCACGGTCAGCGAGCGCAGCTGGCGGGGCCGGTCGGCGCCCGCGAGGCGCCAGCGGATCACCCGCGGGTCGTAGACGTTCCACTCCTCGGCCGGACGGACGGTGACGCCGACGCGGCGGCGGGACTCGACCAGGGCCATGGATTCCAGCACCCGGACCACCTCGCGGACGACGGTGCGCGAGGCGCCGAACTCCCGGGCCACCTCATCGGTGCGCAGGACGCTGCCCGGGGGGTGCTCCCCGGCGGTGACGGCGAGGCCGAGGGCGTCGAGCACGTGTGCGTGGAGCCCCTGCGCGGGGCCGCCCTCGGTTGTCATGGCGCAAGCGTACGGGGTGCCCCGGGTCGCCCACCGCCGCGACCAGGGGTTTCAAAAGATGTGATGTTTTACCGATGAACCCTTGAATAAGTACTACTTAATAGGCTTCAGTGGTGCCAGATGTCGATGAGGACATCGCCGAGAACAGCGAGGTACCCCATGGGCTACGGAGTGAGCACCGCGCGCGTCATCGTGGTGATGGGCGTGGCCGGGACCGGCAAGACGACCGTGGGGCAGCTGCTCGCCACCGCGCTCGCCCTGCCCTACGCGGAGGGCGACGCCTTCCACCCGGCGGCCAACGTCGCGAAGATGGCGTCCGGCGTCCCCCTGGACGACGCCGACCGGTGGCCGTGGCTCGACGCCATCGGCGAATGGGCCCGCTGCCGCGGCGAGCGGGGCGGGGTGGTCTCCGCGTCCTCGCTCAAACGCGCCTACCGCGACCGGTTGCGCGCCGCCGCGCCCGGCGCCGTCTTCGTCCACCTCACCGGTGAACGTCCGCTGATCGAGAGCAGGATGGCCGCCCGTACCGGGCACTTCATGCCGACCACGCTGCTGGATTCGCAGTTCGCCACCCTCGAACCGCTCCAGGAGGACGAAGCGGGCGTCGCCGTCGACGTCTGCGGCTCCCCCGAGGAGATCACCGCGCGGGCCCTCGCCGCCCTGCGGTCGGTCCGTCCCGGCTCCTCCGCCCCCACCCGCCCCGAACACTAAGGAACCGTCACCGTGACCAGTCTCAGCGTCGAGACTCTGGCAGCGGCCGCCGCCCCGATCACCTCGGCGGGCAACGCACAGCTGGGCATCGCCGTCCTCGCGGGCATCGCCCTGATCGTCCTGCTCATCACCCGCCTCAAGATGCACGCCTTCCTGGCGCTGACCATCGGGTCGCTGACCCTCGGGGTCCTCGCGGGCGCCCCCCTCGACAAGACCATCACCAGCTTCACCGCGGGCCTCGGCTCCACCGTGGCGGGGGTCGGCGTACTGATCGCGCTCGGCGCGATCCTCGGCAAGCTGCTCGCCGACTCCGGGGGCGCGGACGAGATCGTCGACACCATCCTCGCCCGGGCCAAGGGCCGGGCGATGCCCTGGGCCATGGTGCTGATCGCGTCCGTGATCGGGCTTCCGCTCTTCTTCGAGGTCGGCATCGTGCTGCTGATCCCGGTGGTGCTGCTGGTGGCCCGGCGGGGCAACTACTCCCTGATGCGGATCGGCATCCCGGCGCTGGCCGGCCTCTCCGTGATGCACGGCCTGATCCCGCCGCACCCCGGACCGCTGGTCGCGATCGACGCGCTGCACGCCAACCTCGGCGTCACGCTCGCGCTCGGCGTGGTCGTCGCGATCCCGACCGTGATCATCGCCGGGCCGCTGTTCTCCCGGTACGCCGCCCGGTGGGTGGACATCCAGGCCCCCGAGCCCCTGACCACCGGGCCGTCCGACGCCCCCGTGGACCGCGAGCACCGCCCGCGCTTCGGCGCGACCGTGGCCACCGTGCTGCTCCCGGTGGTCCTGATGCTCGTGAAGGCGCTCGTCGACATCGTGGTCGACGACAAGGCCGACGCCGTCCAGAAGGTCACCGACGTCGTCGGCTCGCCGCTGATCGCCCTGCTCGCGGCCGTCATCGTGGGCATGTTCACCCTGGGCCGGGCGGCGGGCTTCACCCGGGCCCGGCTCTCGGTGACCGTGGAGAAGTCGCTGGCCCCGATCGCGGGCATCCTGCTCATCGTCGGCGCCGGTGGCGGCTTCAAGCAGACGCTCATCGACGCCGGTGTCGGTCAGATGATCCTGGACCTCTCGAAGAGCTGGTCGATCCCGACCCTGCTGCTGGCCTGGCTGATCGCCGTGGCCATCCGGTTGGCGACGGGCTCCGCGACCGTCGCGACGATCTCGGCCGCCGGGCTGGTCGCCCCGCTCGCCGCCGGGATGCCCACCACCCAGACCGCACTGCTGGTCCTCGCGATCGGCGCGGGCTCGCTCTTCTTCAGCCACGTCAACGACGCCGGTTTCTGGCTGGTGAAGGAGTACTTCGGGATGAGCGTCGGCCAGACCGTCAAGACCTGGTCGGTGATGGAGACCATCATCTCCGTGGTCGGCCTGGTCTTCGTCCTGCTGCTGTCGCTGGTGCTCTGACCCGACCGCCCCGCGCGCCCCACCCGAAGCACTCCCCCCGAAGCACTCTCCCCGATGCCCTGCCGCGTCCGCCGCGGCAGGGCATCATGCCTCCAGGGACGCGGGCGGCGGCGGGGGCGGGGGCCGATGGACGAGCGGGCGGTCAGCAGGCAGGAGCTCATCCGGCAGCGCCGACGGGGCGGATTCGTCGGGCGGCGCCGGGAACTGGCGGTGTTCGAGGAGAACTTCGCCCGGCGCACGGACGACGCGGCCTACCAGTTCCTCTTCCACGTGCACGGCACGGCCGGTGTCGGCAAGACCTCGCTGCTGCGCCAGTGGGAGGCCACCGCCCGGCGCCACGGGGCGGTCACCGCCCTGCTCGGCGACGAGGTGCACGGCGTACTGGAGGCCATGGAGGCCGTCAGCGCCCAGCTGCTGCGGCAGGGGTCCCCGCTGAAGGGCTTCGACAAGCTGCTCGCCACCTACCACCTGCGCCGCCACGAAGCGGAGACGGCCGTGCCCGAGCAGGGGCGCGAGCCCGGCCCGGGCGGGGCGGCCGGTCCGTCGGTCACCGGGGAACTGGTCGCCCGGGCCGGAATGGCGGGGCTCGGGCTGGTGCCCGGCCTCGGACCGATCGCCGGGGCCTTCGACCCGCGCCAGGTGGCGGAGGGCGCCGACCGGTTGCGCCTGGCCCTCGGCGCGCGGCTGCGCAGCCGCGAGGACGTCCAACTGGTGCTCTCGCCCTTGCAGGTGCTCACCCCGGTCTTCCTCGCGGACCTCGCGGCGGTGGCCGGCCGGGCGCCGTGGGTGGTGCTCTTCTTCGACACCTACGAGCGCACCGCGCCGGTGCTGGACGAGTGGCTGCGGGACGTGCTGGTCACCGAGCGGTACGGGCCGGTGCCGGTCAGCGTCCAGGTGGTGCTCTGCGGCCAGGGGCGGCTCGCCCCCCGCTGGTGGGCCGACTCGCTGGAACTGATCGCGTCCGTGGGCCTCGACCTGTTCAGCGAGGAGGAGGCGCGGGCCCTGCTCGCGGCCCGCGGGGTGACCCGCGAGCCGGTGGTCGACCTGGTGCTGCGGCTGTCCGGGCGGCTCCCGGTCCTGGTCGACCTGCTGGCCCAGGCGCGGCCCGAGGACCCGGAAGCGGTCGAGGACCCGTCCGAGACCGCGGTGGAACGCTTCCTCAAGTGGGAGGCGGATCCGCGCCGTCGGGCCACGGCGCTGGACTGCGCGCTGCCCCTGTACCTCGACGAGGACGTGTTCGCGGTGGCCGTGGGCGACCGCGCCGTGCCGCCGGAACGCATTGCCGAGGAGTACGACCGGCTGCGCGGCCTGTCCTTCGTCACCGACCAGGCCGGCCGCTGCCGCTACCACGACGTGGTGCGCGCGGCGATGCTGCGGGTCCGGCGGGCCCAGTCCCCCGCCCGCTGGCGGACGGACCAGCTGCGGCTGGCCGATGCGCTGCGGCAGTGGCGCGAGGTCCGGGAGGGCGGGCGGCCCGGGGCGCGGGAGCTGTGGAAGGACCCGGTGTGGCGCGAGCACCGGCTCGGCGAGATGTACCACCTGCTGTGCGCGGATCCCGTCGCGGCGCTCGCGGGGGCGCTGGACACGCTGGTGCACGCCTGCGACCCCGGCGGCACCGCGGCCCACCGCGCCGCCCTGATCGCGGAGCGCGCCGGACAGGACGCCGGTGATCCGGCGCTCGCCGCGCTCGGCCGGAGCCTGCGCGAGGCGGCCGACGACGCGGACGGGGGCGGCCGGGTCCGGGTGCTGACGCTGCTGCTGGGCGCCCGCGAGCTGGCCGGACCCTCGCGCGTACTGGCGCACGTCCTGCGGGGCCGGGAGCACCGCAACTCCGGGCAGGACGCGCGGGCGCTGGCCGACTACGACCGGGCCCTGGACCTCGACCCGGGGGCGCTGCGCGCGTACTACGGCCGGGGCACCGCCCACCTGCTGGCGGGCCGCTACGAGCCGGCGCTGGTCGACCTGACCCACTTCGTGGAGCGGGAGCCCGCGGCCACCCACGGCTGGGTGGAGCGCGGCAGGTGCCTTCACCACCTGGGCCGGGACGAGGAGGCGGTCGCCGACCTCGACCGGGCGCTGCTCGCCACCCCGGAGGATCCGTGGGCGCTGTGCTTCCGCGGCCAGGCGCACCTCGCCCTCGGCCGGACCGGGCGGGCCATGGCGGACTTCGACGCGGCGGTCGCGCGGAGCCCGGACGACGGCTCGATCCGCGCCTGGCGGGGGACCGCGCTGCACGCCGTGGGGCGCTACGAGGAGGCGTTGGCCCACCTCGACGGCTGGCTGCGGGAGCGGCCCCGCTCGGTGTGGGGGCTGGCCCAGCGGGCGGGGGTCCTGGCGTCCCTGGGCCGTTTCGAGGACGCGCTCGCCGACCTGGGCGCGGCCCTGCGGCTGCGCCGGGACGCGCCCTGGCTGCTGGTCCGGCGCGGGCACCTGCTCCGCCGCATCCGGCGCCACGCCGCGGCACTGGCCGACTTCGACGCGGCCCTGGCCCTGGAACCGGCGAACGCCTGGGCGCGGGCGGGGCGCGGGGAGACGTTGCGGTGCCTGGGGCGGACGGGCGAAGCGTTGTCGGAACTCGACCGGGCGCACGCCCTGGACCCGGCGGACCCCTGGATCCTCTCCTGGCGCGGGCGGCTGCACCGGCGCACCGGGGACCTCCACCGGGCGCTGGCCGACCTCGACGGGGCGCTCGCCCTGGCACCGGGCAGCGCGTGGGACGTCTACGAGCGCGCCCTGGTGCTGCGGCTGACGGGGCGGGACGCGGACGCCGAGCTGAGCCGGGCCGCGGACCTGTTCGCCCGGGAAGCGGCGTCCCTCGGGGTCCACGGCGTCCGCTCCCGGGGAAATCTGGTCGTCGTCCTGTGCGCACTGGGCGACTGGGAGCGGGCCGCGGCGCAGACCACGGCGTTCCTGGCATCCGGTCGGCTCCGGTGGCAGATCGAGGAGGTCCTGGAGGATCTGGCGGACCTGCGCGCGGCCGCCGACCCGGACCCGCGCCGGACCGGCGAACTGACCGCCCGCCTGACCGCCGCCCTCGGCTGAGCCGCCGGGCGCCGCTGCGGGGTGCGGGCCCTCAGCCGAAGGCGGCCGTGCGGAAGGCGGTACGGGTCGGGCCGTCGGCGGTGGGCGCGAGCAGCAGCGCCCAGCGACCGCGCCGCGGGGAGACCCACAGGTCCGCGCCGCCCGGCCCGTGGTGCGTCCAGGTGTCCTGCCGGTGGTCGGTGCCGGGCGCGGGGTGCCAGAGCAGGCCGCGGGCCGGGACGAGTTCACCGGTGCGGATCCGCAGCGACTCGGTGATCCAGGCGCGGGTGAGGGGCTGGTCCGGTCCGGCGAGCAGGTGCCGCAGGAAGCGGCTGAGGTCCTCCACGGTCGAGTGCAACCGGCCGGAGCCGGTGAGCGCGGTGCGGAGCATGCCGAGCGGGTGCCAGACGCGGGTCGCGGCCAGGTCGGCGAGCGGGCGGCCCGTCAGGTGCTCGGCGATGCCGCCGAGGGTGGCGCTGGAGCCCTGGTCCCACGCGTGGGTGAGCAGGTGGTGGGCGGTGGCTCCGCCGGTGGCCTCGTCGCAGTAGGCGGCGAGCGGGGTGTGCAGGCTCAGGGCGCCCTCGGCCACCAGGGTGCCGATGACGGGCCAGAGGGCGAGGACGGGGCCGAGCCCCTCGGCCTCGAAGGGGTCCTCGCAGGGGCCCGAGGCGGCCAGGGGGCCGTCCCGGTCCCCGACGGCCCAGGTCGCGCCGGGTCCCAGGGCGGCCCCGACGGCCGCCCGCAGCTCCCCGGCGGCGCCGTCCCGTCGTGGCGCGCTCCCGTCCCGGTCGGCCGGCGGGTCGGCGGGCTGGTCGGTCGGCGGCACGTGCGGCGTCTGCGGCGTCGGATTCATCGCGGTTCCCGGCTTTCCGATCCTGGACGGCGGCGGTCCGGTCACGTTAGTCACGGCCCGGGCGCCGGTACGGTCGCGCCGCCCCGGCGCCGGGGCGCGCCACCCGAATGCCCGTACCGGCGGGGGGGGGGGGGCGGGCGCCCCCCCCCCCCCCCCGGGCGCCCCCCAGTGGGGGCCGGGGGGGTGCCCCCCGGGGTTGAGGG
>NZ_JBHWLC010000153.1:0-8433 GCF_042730635.1 Streptomyces sp. NPDC059917 | reverse complement strand
GCGGTGGGCCGGCCCTTTTCGGTGGTCCGGGAGGTGGTTCGGAGCCCTTTACCGGCCCCTCACGGGGCGGGCCCCCGAGCGGGCGAAGGGGAGCGAAAGGGTTCCTTTGTACTATGATTTGCTGCTGATACCCAGGCACCATCAGGTCAAACCACGGGCAGGATTACCCATGTCGGAAGCGTCGTCCACGACGACACTGTCGGTTGTCGTTCCGATGTACAACGAGGAGGAAGCCCTCCCCGCGCTGGTGGAACGCCTGCGGCCCGCGCTCGACGGTACGGGTGTCAGCTACGAGGTCGTCGCCGTCGACGACGGCAGTGCCGACCGCACCGCCGCGCTGCTGGAGGAGTTCCGGGAGACCTGGCCCGAGCTGCGCATCGTCAAGCTGCGGGGCAACTCCGGCCACCAGGCCGCCCTGACCGCCGGTCTGCACAGCTCCAAGGGCGCGTACGTCGCGAGCATCGACGCCGACCTCCAGGACCCGCCGGAGAAGATCCCGGAGATGCTCGACCTGGCCGTCGCCGAGGGCCTCGACATCGTCTACGGCGTCCGCAGCGACCGCAGCACCGACACCGGCTTCAAGCGCCGCACCGCGGGCCTCTACTACTGGCTGATGCGCCGCATCGTCGGCAAGCAGGTCCCCTCGCAGGCCGGCGACTTCCGACTGCTCAGCCGCGAGGCCGTCGAAGCGCTCAAGGCGCTGCCGGACCAGCACCAGGTGTACCGCCTGCTCGTGCCGTGGCTCGGCTTCCCCAGCGGCGAGGTCACCTACCACCGCGACGAGCGCGTGGCGGGCGAGACCAAGTACCCGCTGAGCAAGATGATCCGGCTCGCGGTCGACAGCATCACCAACTTCTCCGCCGCCCCGCTGCGGCTGGCGACCTGGCTCGGCGTCTTCAGCTTCTTCTCCTGCTTCGTGCTGATGGCCGTGACCTTCGTCATCTGGCTCATCGGGCACACCGTCCCGGGCTGGACCTCGCTCTTCGTGGCGATGCTCTTCCTCGGCGGCGTCCAGTTGATATGCGTCGGACTGCTCGGCGAATACATCGGACGCATCTACACCGCCGTGCAGCGCCGCCCCACGTTCTTCATCGGCTACGACTCCGACGCCGCCCCCACCCCCGCCAAGGGGGCCGCGGCCAAGGGCTCCGCGCCCAAGGGCCGGGAGAACGCGGGCGTCTGACCGGGCCGCCCCCTCCCGTACCGCTACGTCGCCGGCCCGGATCCCGCAGGGGGTCCGGGCCGCCGTCGTGCGCGCGCGCCGTGCAGCAGCGCGCCCAGCGCCAGCACCCCCGCGCCCGCCACCGCCGAGGCCGGCGGCAGCGCGCAGGCCAGCGCCACGCACCCGGCCAGCCCCGCGGCCGCCACCACCCGCCCGCCGCGGTCCACCCCGAGGCCGCCCGCGCCCGGCCGCCCCGCGCCCCCGCCGAGCGTCCACGCCGCGGCGTTGGCGATCGCGTAGTACACGAGCACCCCGAAGGACGAGAAGCCGATCGCCCCCCGCAGGTCCGCGCTCGCGGCCAGCACCGCGACCACCGCCCCCACCGCCAGCTCCGCCCGGTGCGGTGTCCCGTGGCGCGGATGTACGGCCGCCAGCGCGCGCGGCAGGTGACCGTCCCGGGCCATCGCCAGCGCGGTCCGCGACACCCCCAGCACCAGCGCCAGCAGCGAGCCCAGCGCCGCCAGTACCGCCCCGGCCCGCACCACGGGCGTCAGCCCGCCCCACCCCGCGGCCCGCACCGCGTCGGCCAGCGGCGCCGCCGACCCGGCCAGCCCGTCGACCCCCAGCACCGACAGCACGGCCACCGTCACCGCCGCGTAGACGGCCAGCGCGATGCCCAGCGCCAGCGGCACGGCGCGCGGGATGGTCCGCCGCGGATCGCGGACCTCCTCGCCCAGCGTGGTGATCCGGGCGTAACCGGCGAAGGCGAAGAACAGCAGCCCGGCCGCCCCCAGCACCCCCCGCACGCCCCCGGCCCCGGCCGCCCCCGACCCGCCCCCGCCGAACGCCCCGGCGACGTCGGCCGCGCCGGAGGTCAGGCAGGCCGCCACGATCCCGGCCAGCACCGCCAGTACGACCGCCACGATCACCCGGGCGATCCGGGCCGACTTCTGCACGCCGCCGTACCCCGCGGCGGTCAGCGCCACCACGGCGACCACGGCCACCACGTGCTCCCGCCCGGGCCACAGGTACGCGCCCACCGTCAGCGCCATCGCCGCGCACGAGGCGGTCTTGCCGATGACGAAGGCCCACCCCGCCAGGTACCCCCAGAACGGCCCGAGCCGTTCGCGCCCGTACACGTACGTCCCCCCGGACGCCGGATGGCGGGCGGCCAGCCGGGCCGAGGACCACGCGTTGCAGGAGGCCACCACGGCGGCCACGGCGAGCGCGGCGAGCAGGGCGCCGCCCGCCGCCCGGGCCGCCGGGGCCAACGCGGCGAAGATGCCCGCCCCGACCATCGCACCCAGGCCGACGACGACCGCGTCACCCACCCCGAGGCTCCGCCGGAGCCCACCGCCGCCCGTACCCGTACCCGCCCGCGTCTGCGTCACGGCCGGGACCCTAGCCGAGCCCGGTGACGCCCCCGTGACCAGGAGCCGAAGCCGCGCGCTTCGCCCGCTGCGCCTGCCACCCGTCCAGCGCGGTCAGGCACGCGTGGTCGAGGTGGCGCACCCCGCTCAGGTCGAAGCGCACCGCCCGGTCGCCGGGCAGCGCGTCGAGTACGTCGAGCAGCCGCGGCAGCCGCAGGAAGCTGGCGTTGCCCGCCACCCGCAGGCACAGCACGTCCCCCTCCCAGACCTCCTCCACGTGCACGCTGGAGGTCTCCCAGGCCGCCTTGGCGACCGCGAGGACCAGCCCCACCAGCACCCCCTCGAAGAGGTTGGTCGCCACGATCGCCCCCGCCGTCGCCAGCAGCACCACCGCCTCCCCGCGGTGCGAGCGCCACAGCGCCGCCACCCCGCGCACCGGCAGCAGCTTCCACCCCGCGTGCAGCAGTACGCCGGCCAGCGCGGCCAGCGGTACGACGGCCAGCGCGTGCGGCAGCAGCACGGCGAAGAGCAGCAGCCACGCCCCGTGCAGCACCCGCGAGGCCCGGGTGCGCGCCCCCGCCTCGACGTTGGCGGCGCTGCGCACGATCACGGCGGTCATCGGCAGCGCGCCGAGCAGCCCGCAGACCGTGTTCCCGGCGCCCTGGGCGATGAGTTCGCGGTCGTAGTCGGTGCGCGGCCCGTGGTGCATCCGGTCCACCGCGGCCGCGCTGAAAAGGGTCTCGGCGGAGGCGATCAGCGCGAAGGCCGCCACCGTCCCCAGGGCGCCCGCGGAGCCCAGTACGGCGAACTGCCCCCAGCCCGGCGTCGATACGGCGTCCAGCACCCCCGTGACCTCCACCTTGGCCACCGGCAGCCGCAGCGCCGCGGTGGCTCCGGTCGCCGCCGCGACCGCGACGAGGGCCCCCGGCACCATCCGGGCCTGTTCCGGCAGCCGCCGCCAGCCCACCATCACCAGCACCGTGGCGACCCCGAGCGCGATGGCGGCCCAGTCGGCCTGCGCCAGCAGTCGCACGAGCCCCGCGAACTTCGCCAGTGTCCGCGCGGGCGCGTCCACCCCGGCCACGGCGTACAACTGCCCGGCGATCAGCACCAGCCCGATCCCGGCGAGCATCCCCTGGACGACGGCCACCGAGATCGCCCGGAACCACCGCCCCAGGCGCAGCGCCCCCATCGCCAGCTGGATCAGCCCGGCGGCGAGGACCAGCACCCCGAGCGCGGCCACGCCGTACGTCCGCACCGCCTCGAAGACCAGCACGGTGAGCCCCGCCGCCGGACCGCTGACCTGGAGCGAACTCCCGCGGAACCAGCCGGTGACCAGCCCGCCCACCACCCCGGTGACGATCCCCAGCTCGGCGGGCACCCCGGAGGCCACCGCCACTCCGACGCACAGCGGCAGCGCCACCAGCGCCACCACGACGGACGCTCCCACGTCCTGACGGAAAGTACCGTCCCCTGGCATTCGGGTCCCCCTGCCCACGCGGTGATCGATGCGCCCCAGCCTGGTGGGGCGCATCCCGCCGGGCCCAGTCCGCACCGAAGCCCCCCGGGGCCCGCGCGCCGCACGCGCCCCGCGCACACCCCGCCGAGCGCCGCCCGCGCCCCGGGCGCCACCCCTCGAACACCCGCCCGAACGGCCGAGGGCGCAACGGGGAGATCCCCATTGCGCCCTCGGCGGCCGTACCCGGTTGCCCGTGGGTCAGCGGTAGTTCACGAACTGGATCGCGAAGTCCAGGTCCTTGCCCTTGAGCAGGGCCTGGACTTCCTGGAGGTCGTCGCGGCTCTTCGAGGTGACGCGCAGTTCCTCGCCCTGGACCTGGGCCTTGACGGCCTTGGGGCCCTCGTCCCGGATGATCTTCGCGACCTTCTTGGCGTTCTCCTGGGAGATGCCTTCCTCGATCGTGGCGAAGATCTTGTACTCCTTGCCGGACAGCTGCGGCTCACCGGCGTCGAGCGCCTTCAGCGAGATGCCCCGCTTGACCAGCTTGGTCTCGAACACGTCGAGGACGGCCTTGACGCGGTCCTCGGAGTTCGCCTCCATGACGATCTTCTCGCCGGACCAGGCGATCGAGGCGCCGGTGCCCTTGAAGTCGTAGCGCTGCGAGAGTTCCTTGCCGGTCTGGTTGAGGGCGTTGTCGACCTCCTGCCGCTCGACCTTCGAGACGATGTCGAAACTGGAGTCGGCCATGTGCTGTGGCTCCTTGAAGTCGGCTGTGATGGCCCACAGGGGCACGCGCCGGACGTTCCCCGGCCGCGCCGTCAAGCCTAGGCCCTGTCTCCCGGATCGGACCGGACAGCCCGGGCGTCGGCGTCCGATCCGCCACCCGCACACCCCTGCGGAGCACGTCATCGGCCGCGCGGCGGAATCGGGTGGTGAAGCACCCCTGTCCATCGGGTATCGTTTACGTCGTTGCCAGAGAGCACCGCCGCAAGGCGGAAATCAAAGGCTTCCTCCCATGGCGGTGTGCCCGAGTGGCCAATGGGAACGGACTGTAAATCCGTCGGCTTAGCCTACCCAGGTTCGAATCCTGGCGCCGCCACGTGGTAAAGAAGTCCCCCTCCTTCGCGGAAACGCGCGGGAGGGGGACTTCTTCGTTCTCCGGGTCCGTTCTCCGGGAGCCGTCGGGCGGCACCGGGGCGGCGGGTCAGAAGACGTCCCGGCGGGTCTCCTCCACGACCGGGATCGCGCCCGCGGCGCGACGGCGCTTGTAGATGCTCGTGTACACGGCGAGGCCGATCGCACCCACCGCCATCATGATCAGACCGACGAGGGGGAGGTTGACGCTCTCCAGCTTCCAGTCGGTGGCGAAGGTGAGGATGGCGCCCACCACGATCAGGATGATGCATCCACCGATGCCCATGAGTTTCCTCCGCTGTTGGGTTGTCTGACGGCGCGGCTACCCGGCTTCGGCAGGTGAAAACGCCCCCGGGGCCCGGCGGTCGGGGCTCCGCGGCGGTCGGCGGGGGCCTCGGCCGGATGCCACGCGCGGGGCGCGGCGGCCGCAACGTCGCGGGCCGACGGTCGTTCACCCGGCGTGATGTGGACTACTGACACCCGCGGGAAGGTCGGCGGCGGGGTGCTGCTCGCCCTGCTCGGAGCGGGCATCCCGGCCCTGGTCGGGGCCGCGCTGCAAGGGCACACCGGCGATCCCTACCGCGAGACCCGGCTCTACTTCGGCACCGCGCGCCCCGGCGGGGCGCCGCCGGTCGCGGAGCGGGAGTTCGACCGCTTCGTCGACCGCGAGATCACCCCCGCCTTCCCCGAAGGGCTGACCGTGCAGCCGGGCCACGGGCAGTGGCGCGGGCCCGACGGCAAGGTCGTCAGGGAGGCCTCCTACGAGGTCGTCCTGCTCTATCCGGAGAAGGGCGCGGAGGAGCGCGGCGCGAGCGTCGAACGGATCCGCCGGGCGTACGAGAAGCAGTTCGCGCAGGACTCCGTGCTGCGCTCCGACGACCAGGTGAACGCCGACTTCTGACGGTCCGGCGGTCGGGCGGCCCGGCGGCCGCGCGGCCCGGCGGCCCCGCGGCCCGGCCGTCAGTTGCCGGCGACCGCCTTGACGGCCACCGCGACCGGCACGGTCCCCGACACCAGCTCCAGGGTCAGGCCGGCCGTCGCCGGCGTCTCCACCAGTTCGGCCAGCACGGCCGCCACGTCGTCGCGGGAGACCGGCCCGCGGCCCGTCGTCGCCTCCAGGCGGACCAGACCGGTCCCCGCCTCGTCGGTGAGCGCCCCGGGCCGCAGGACCGTCCACTCCAGGCCCAACCGGGTCCGTACGTGGTCGTCGGCCTCGCCCTTGGCGCGCAGGTAGACGTCGAAGACGTCGTCACCCGGGTGGTTCGCGTCCGCCCGGATCGAAGACACCATCAGGAACCGCGGTACGCGCGCCCTTTCGGCCGCGTCGGCGAACAGCACCGCCGCGCCCCGGTCCACGGTGTCCTTGCGGCCGACGCCGCTGCCCGGGCCCGCCCCGGCGGCGAACACCGCGACCTGGGCGCCCTGCAGGATGCCCGCGACGTGCTCGACGGTCGCCGACTCCAGGTCGCACAGGACGGGTTCGGCACCGGCCGCCCGGAGATCGTCGCCCTGTGCCGGATCACGGATGATCCCGGCGACCTCGTATCCGCGTGCGGCGAGCAGGCGCTCCAGCCGCAGCGCGATCTGACCGTGTCCACCAGCGATGACAATGCGCATGAGTCGACCGTACGACGACGCGCGCGCCCCCGCGCCCGAAGTCGGCCCCGACGCTCAGGGACCGGGCTCCGTACGGCCCTGCCGGGGCAGGTCGAGGGCGACCGCGACCGCCGAGTCGCAGTACTCGCGCACGGCGCTGGTACGGGCCACCACCCGCCCCCGGTGGATCACGATCCGGCTGTAGGCGAGGGACAGCACCGCCGCGATCCGCTCACCGCGCACGGCGAGCAGCTCCGCCGGGAACCCGGCCTCCACCCGGACCTCCGGCAGGCCCATCGCCTCCCGGGCCGCCGCGCTCACCGCGTGGTAGGCCTCCGCCGCCCGCAACCCGCCCTGCGAGGCCAGCAGGTACGCGGCCTCCAGCGGGTCCCCGCGACCGACCGGGTTCCCGGCGTCCCGCAGGGCCCCGCTGCCCGCCGCGACCCGCACCCCGGCCGCCCGCAGCAGTCGTACGGGCGCCGTGCGCAGCCCCCGCCGCTCCAGCGCCGCGCAGTCCCCCTGGGGCAGGCAGGTGACCCGTACGCCCGCCGCGGCCAGTTGGTCGGCGACGCGGGAGGCCGCGTCCAGGGGGAGCCGGGAGAGGCCGCCGCAGGGACCGATGGTGACGCCGGGGCGCAGCCCGCCGGCCATGGCCGCGAGCCGGGCGAGGCGGGCGGGATCGTCACCGTCCGTGTGCAGGTCCACCGGGCAGCCGTGCTCACCGGCCAGCTCCAGGACGGCCTCGACGAAGCCGGTCGGGTCGGGGTCGAGGTCCGGGCAGCCGCCGACGACGGCCGCGCCCATCTTGACCGCGTCGCGCAGCATCGCCAGCCCCTCGGCCCCCGCGATCCCGGTCAGCCGGCGGGGCACGGCGACCGCCGTGAGGTCGGCGAGCCCGCGCAGCGAGCGGCGGGCCTGGAGCACCGCCTCCATCGGGCCGAGGCCGTGCGCGTCGGCGACGCGGACGTGCGAGCGGATGGCGGTGGCGCCGTGGCCGAGCTGGAGCAGCGCCGCCTCGGTGGCCCGGCGCTGGACCTCGTCGGCCGTGTGGGACACGGGTCCTTCGCCGTCGGCGGTGAGCGCGGTGTCCCCGTGGGCGTGCGGCTCGGCGGGGGCGGGGAGCAGCAGGTAACCGGTCAGGTCGACCCGCGAGGGGGTGGGGGAGTGCAGGGTCCCGGCGGCGGCGACGGCCTGGATGCGACCGCCGCCGAGCCGCACGTCGACCGTGCGCCCGTCGAGGAGGCGGGCGCCGGCCAGCAGCAGGGTGGTGGCGTCGGCGGGGGCGGGAGCGGGGCCCTGGCCGCCGCCCTCGCCGCGGCCGCCGCGCGGGGAATGGGACGGCTGCGGCGGCTGGCTGTCGGACATCGCGCTCCTGCGGGGGCTCGGGCGGTTCCTGGGCCTCCGCGGCCGCGGCCCGCGGCCCAAGATCACGCAGCGTGTTCAGAGCCTAGGCTGCGGTGTCGTCCGCTTCGGGGAGGGGCGCAATAGTCGTACCGGTGTGGTGCCTCTGCCTGCGGGGGCGGGCGGAGCCGAAGTTCAGCCGTGTCGGCGATTGAGGCGCGGGCCCGGCCGGAGCCGAACCCAGCCTCGCCGCCGATTGAGGCGCGGGCCCGGGCGGAGCCTTTCCCAGCCTCGCCGGCGTTTGAGGCGCGGGTCCGGGCGGAGCCCGGGGCGGGCCGCCAGGCCCGTTGCCCCTGCGGGGCCCCTGGGGC
>NZ_JBHWLC010000152.1:0-8673 GCF_042730635.1 Streptomyces sp. NPDC059917 | reverse complement strand
CGCCCCGGTGCACCGGGGCGGGCGGCTCCTTCGCGCGGGGCGCCCGCTCAGCCCTTGCGGTTGGCTTCCCAGCCCGCCCACGCCGAGGTGATCATCTCGCGCACGTCGTGCCGGGCCTTCCAGCCCAGCTCCGCCGCGATCCGCTCGGCCGAGGCCACGACCTTCGCCGGGTCGCCGGGACGGCGCGGGGTGACGACGGGCGCGATGTCGTGCCCGGTGTTCTCGTTCAGCAGCTCGACCATCTCCCGTACGGAGACGCCCTCGCCGCGCCCGATGTTGACGGTGAGGTCCTGGTACTCGCCCCGCGCGGCCCACTCGGCGAGCTTGCGCGCGGCCGCGAGGTGGGCCTCGGCCAGGTCCTCGACGTGGATGTAGTCGCGGATGCAGGTGCCGTCCGGGGTGGCGTAGTCGTCGCCGAAGATCCGGGCGCCCTCACCGGCGTCGTAGCGCTCGAAGACCATCGGGACCAGGTTGAAGACACCGGTGTCGGCGAGTTCGGGGGCGGCCGCGCCCGCCACGTTGAAGTAGCGCAGGCAGGCGGTGGAGATGCCGTGGGCCCTGCCGGCCGCGCGGACCAGCCACTCTCCGGCCAGCTTGGTCTCGCCGTACGGGCTCAGCGGCGCGCACGGGGTCTCCTCGGTGACCAGGTCCACGTCCGGCATGCCGTACACGGAGGCGGAGGAGGAGAAGAGGACGTTCCTGATCCCGGCGGCCGCGACGGCCTCCAGCAGGACCGTGAGGCCCTGGACGTTCTCGTGGTAGTAGTACAGCGGCTTCTGGACGGACTCGCCGACCTGCTTCTTGCCCGCCAGGTGCACCACGCCGGTGATGTCGTACTGCTGGAAGGTCTCGTCGAGGACGAGCCGGTCCAGGACGGAACCGATCACCAGGGGAACGCCCTCCGGGACGCGGTCGGCGTTGCCCGTGGACAGGTCGTCCAGGACGACGACCCGCTCACCGGCGAGCAGCATCGCGCGGACGACGTGTGCGCCGATGTAACCGGCGCCTCCGGTGATCAGAAACGTCATGCGTATCTCCCGAGCTCTAGCGTGACCGGCGGCCCGGACGGGCGCGGTCGAGGCGGTTGCGTACGAAGGTGGCGGCGCCCTCCGCGCCGGGTGCGAGCCGCAGCGCGAGCGATCCGGCGGCCGTGCGGTAGGGCTGCGTCAGCAGAACACCGTACCGGCCGCTGAGCAGCGCGCGGCGCCGCAGCAGGTCGCCCAGGGGGCGCAAGGAGGTGAGCAGGGAGCTGCCGTCCGCGCACTCCACGCTCACCCGGACGTCCCACGCCTGGATGCCGCGCAGGCCGCGGCGGCGGCCGGTCGCGGCCAGGGCCGCGAGCCGGAAGGGCAGCTCCGCGCTCCAGCCGTCCGCGCCGTCGGGGCGCAGTTCGACGGCCGGGACCACGACCGGTTCGCCGCCCGCGCGCGGGACGAACCGCAGCTGCGCGGTGCGGGGCGAGGCCTCGGCGAGGCGCCCGTACAGGTCGTGGACACGGAGGGAAAGACGTGCGCCGCCGGCGGCCGGTTCCGCGTCGACGGTGACGGGGAGTTCGGCGACGGACAGTTCGGCCAGCCCGTCGAGGACCGCGGGCGTCTCCTCGCTCCACACGGGGGCGCCGTCGCCGTCGCGGGCGTACGGCGGCAGCAGCCGGGGCGGCTCGGCGGCGAAGCGGGTCAGGCGCCGCACGTCGGCGGGCGGCGTCGGGGCGGCCCGCAGGACGCGCACGATCCAGCGGGCCCGGGCCGCGGCCGCCTCGACGGCGGCCTCGTCGAAGCCGGCGACGTAGTCGCGGGTCAGGGTCCACCAGGCGGCCTGGTAGCCGGGGTCGGTGCCCAGCTCCCGCAGGTACATCCGCAGGTCGTACTCCAGGAACTTGACCTGGCAGGCGAGGCCGAGGGCGGGGTCCGCGGCGCCCAGCACCGCGGCGGCGGCGCGGTGGGCCGCCACGCGCGAGGCCCAGTTCCCCACGTCCTTGCGGTCCAGCGAGATGGAGACCCGGGCGGCGGCCCGGCGCACGTGCCAGACGTAGACGAGCTCGGGGACGACCGCGATGCGGGGGGCGGCGGCCAGCACCCGGGCGGTGAAGACGAAGTCCTCGTAGACGAAGCGGCCGTCGGGGAAGCGGATCCCGTGCTCGTCGAGGAAGGACCGCTGGTACAGCTTGTTGACGCACAGGGTGTCGCGGACCAGGTCGGGCCGGTCCGCGGGGCGCTCGATGACCTCGCCGGGGGTGTGCAGCCCGGGCATCCAGGGCACGTCGTGGCCCTGCGGCAGCTCGCGCCGCACGCAGCCGCCGACGGTGACGGGCGCGCGGTGCTCCTCGGCGCCCCGCACCAGGGCCTCGGCTGCCCCCGGGGGCAGGACGTCGTCGCTGTCGAGGAAGAGCACGTACGGCTGGGACGCGAGCGCGATCCCGTCGTTGCGGGGCGTGCCGCAGCCCCCGCTGTTCTCCGTGCGGTGCACGACCTTCAACCGCGGATGTACGGCCGCCAGCTCGTCCAGCACCTCGGCGGTGCCGTCGCCGGACGCGTCGTCGACCGCGATGACCTCGCCCACGACGGGCCCTTGGGCCAGGGCGGAGGCGACGGCCTCGCCCACGAGCGCGGCGTCGTTGTAGGCGATCACCACGACGCTGACGCGGGGAGTGTTGCTGCTGCTCACCCCAGGATCCTATGGGACGTGCGGGGACGGGTGACCGGTACCGGTCCACTCCGTGCGAAAGCCCCCGCAAAGGTCCCGGAGGGGATCTTCGCGGGGGCTGCCGTCAGGGGCGGGCCGGGTCTCAGCCGCCGGTCTGGTTCTGACGGAACTCGTCGTACTCCTGCTGCGCCACGTCGCCGCGCTCGGCCTCGCGGTCGCGGCGGCGGGTCGCCGCCGGGCGCGGGGCCTCCAGGCGGTGGTCCTCGCCACGACGGCCCAGCATCTCGGCGCCGGCCATCATGGTCGGCTCCCAGTCGAAGACGACCGAGTTCGCGTCGGAACCGATCGCGACGCCGTCACCGGCGCGGGCGCCGGCCTTGCGCAGCGCGTCCTCGACGCCGAGGCGGTTGAGGCGGTCGGCGAGGTAGCCGACGGCCTCGTCGTTGTTGAAGTCGGTCTGGCGGACCCAGCGCTCGGGCTTCTCGCCGCGGACGTTGTAGACGTCCTCGACCTCGTCGTAGGTGATCGTGAAGCCGGAGTCGTCCACGGCCTTCGGGCGGATGACGACGCGGGTCGCCTCCTCCTTGGGCTTGCGGGCGCGGGCCTTGGCGATGACCTCGGCCAGGAAGTACGACAGCTCCTTGAGGCCCGTACGGGCGACCGCGGAGACCTCGAAGACCTTGTAGCCGCGGGCCTCCAGGTCCGGGCGGACCATGTCGGCGAGGTCCTGGCCGTCGGGGATGTCGACCTTGTTCAGGACGACGAGGCGCGGGCGCTTCTCCAGGCCGCCGCCGTAGAGCTTCAGCTCGTTCTCGATGGCGTCGAGGTCGGCGAGCGGGTCGCGGTCGACCTCCAGCGTGGCGGTGTCCAGCACGTGCACGAGGATCGAGCAGCGCTCGACGTGGCGCAGGAACTCCAGGCCGAGGCCGCGGCCCTGGCTGGCGCCCGGGATCAGGCCGGGGACGTCGGCGATCGTGTAGACCGTCGAGCCCGCGGTGACCACGCCGAGGTTGGGGACCAGGGTGGTGAAGGGGTAGTCGGCGATCTTCGGCTTGGCCGCGGAGAGCACCGAGATGAGCGAGGACTTGCCCGCGCTCGGGAAGCCGACGAGCGCCACGTCGGCGACGGTCTTCAGCTCCAGGATGACGTCGCCGCCGGTGCCGGGGACGCCGAGCAGGGCGAAGCCGGGGGCCTTGCGCCGGGCGGAGGACAGCGCGGCGTTGCCGAGGCCGCCGCGACCGCCTTCGGCCGCGACGTAGGTGGTGCCCTGGCCGACGAGGTCGGCGAGGACGTTGCCCTCCTTGTCGAGGACGACGGTGCCGTCCGGGACCGGCAGGATCATGTCCTGGCCGTCCTTGCCGGAGCGGTTGTCGCCGGCGCCGGGCTGCCCGTTGGTGGCCTTGCGGTGGGGGCTGTGGTGGTAGTCCAGCAGGGTGGTGATCGCCTGCTCCACCACCAGGATCACGTCACCGCCACGGCCGCCGTTGCCGCCGTCGGGACCGCCGAGCGGCTTGAACTTCTCCCGGTGAACGGAGGCGCAGCCGTGGCCCCCGTTACCCGCGGCGACGTGCAGCTCGACGCGGTCCACGAAGGTGGTCATGGGTGTTCCTCCAGATACATACGGGAATGTCCCGGGCAGGCCTTGCTGCCCATTAAACGTGTCTATGTGACAACGCGCCGAGGGCGGACCTCTCTTCCCGGCTTCCGCCGGGAAGAGCTGAGATCCGCCCTCGGGGTGTTACGAACGCTTCAGATCAGCAGGAGCTGAATCAGGCGGCCGGAACGATGTTGACGACCTTGCGGCCGCGGTGGGTGCCGAACTCGACGGCACCGGCCTGCAGCGCGAACAGCGTGTCGTCGCCACCACGACCGACGCCGGCGCCGGGGTGGAAGTGCGTGCCGCGCTGGCGGACGAGGATCTCACCAGCGGAAACGACCTGACCGCCGAAGCGCTTCACGCCGAGCCGCTGGGCATTGGAGTCGCGCCCGTTCCGGGTGGAAGATGCGCCCTTCTTGTGTGCCATGTCTCAGTCCCTCTTACTTCGCAGCCGCGGGGATACCGGTGACCTTGATCGCCGTGTACTGCTGGCGGTGACCCTGGCGACGGCGGTAGCCGGTCTTGTTCTTGTACCGCAGGATGTCGATCTTGGCGCCCTTGTGGTGATCCACAATCTCGGCCGTGACCTTGATGCCGGCCAGGACCCACGGGTCGCTGGTAACGGCTTCGCCGTCGACGACGAGCAGGGTCGAGAGCTCGACCGTGTCGCCAACCTTGGCAGTGGAAATCTTGTCAACCTCAACGATGTCGCCGACAGCAACCTTGTGCTGGCGACCACCGCTGCGCACGATGGCGTACACGCGGATCTCTCTCTCACTCGGGGCGGATGCTCCTGAAGCCAGCCGCTCAGACGGGCCGGGGCCCGTGCAGATCCGGATTGGACGAGCGGCCTCTCCCCGTGCGGCGCTTGCGCGCATGCGAGGGGAGGGAGGTGCTCAGGAGCGCGGCGCGTCCTGAGACACGCCGACGGTCTAGGTTACGGGGCCCCCGTTCGGGGGTCAAACCGGGCCCCGCACGGCCGTGGGCGGGGGCGCGCGGCGGGGGGGCGCCGCCCGGGGGGGGTGGGGGTGGGGGGGGGGGGGCCGCACGGCCGGGGGGGGGGGGGGGGGCCGCCCCCCCCGCGGCCTGCGACACGCCGAGGTTCTTGGTTCGGGGGCCCCCGTTGGGGGGAAAAACCGGGCCCCGCCCGGCGGTGGGCCCCGCCGGCGGGGGGGGCCCACGGACCGGTGTGGATCAGGCTTCGGTCGCCGGAGCCGAGACGGACGGGAGCGTCTGCTGCTCCGCCGCCGCGGTCTTCTTCGTCGCCGCCTTCTTCACGGTCTTCTTCGCGGTCGCCTTCTTCGCGACCGTCTTCTTGGCAGCCGTCGCCGTGGTCTTCTTGGCGGCGGTCGCCTTCTTGGCCGGGGCCTTCTTGGCGGCCGTCTTGCGGACCGCCTTCTTGGCCGGAGCGGGCGCCTCGACCTCGGCCTCGGCCTTGACCTCCGCGACGGGCTCGGCCTCCACGACGGGCTCGGCGACCGGGGCTTCGGCGGCCGGGGCCTCCTCAGCCGCGGTGGCGACCACGACGATCGCGGCGTCCGCCGAACCGGCCGGCGAACCGGCGGGCGCGGTGGCCTTGCGGGTCGCCCGACGGCGCGGGCGCGCCGGGGCGGCGTCCGCCACCGGCTCGGCGACCGGCTCCACGACCGGCTCCGGCTCCACGACGGGCTCCGGGGCCACCTGCTCGACGACCGGCTCCGGCGCGGGGGCCTCCTGGACGGCCTCGGCCGTCTTGGGGGCGCCCACCGGGGCGGTGGCCTTGCGGGTGGCGCGACGGCGCGTACGGCCCTGCGGAGCGGCCTCCTCGACCGGCTCGGCGGCGACCTCGGCGACCGGAGCGGCCTCGACCACCGGCTCCGCCTCGACGGCGACCGGCTCGTTCACGACCGGCGGGGCGACCGGCTCGGCGACGACCTCGGCCACGGGGGCCGGTGCCGGAGCCGCAGCGGCCTGGACCGGAGCCCGGTCCGAGCGGTCGGCGCCGCGCGGGGCGCCCGCCGGAGCGGTGGCCTTGCGGGTGGCGCGGCGGCGGTTGCGGCGGCCGCTGATGCCCGCCGCGGCCTCGGCCTCGCCCGGGCTGCTGTACAGCTCCTCGTCCGGGACGAAGGCGGGCTCCGGCAGGGCGCGCGGCGCGGCGACCTCGGCCGCCAGCTCCGCCTCGGTCTCCACCTGCTCCGTGTCGGCGTCGGTGTCGACCTCGGCGTGCGCGTCGCCGTACTGCTCGTGGTCGTGCTCGTGCTCGCCGGCGCGGCCCGCACGCTTCTTGGCGCGCTTGCCGTTGCCGCCGCCGCCGATGGCCGTCGGCTGCTCCATGTGCACGATCACACCGCGCCCGTTGCAGTGGACGCAGGTCTCGGAGAAGGACTCCAGCAGGCCCTGGCCCACCCGCTTGCGGGTCATCTGCACGAGGCCGAGCGAGGTGACCTCGGCGACCTGGTGCTTCGTACGGTCGCGGCCCAGGCACTCCAGCATGCGCCGCAGGACCAGGTCGCGGTTGGACTCCAGGACCATGTCGATGAAGTCGATGACGACGATGCCACCGAGGTCGCGCAGCCGCAGCTGGCGCACGATCTCCTCGGCCGCCTCCAGGTTGTTCCTGGTGACGGTCTCCTCGAGGTTGCCGCCCTGACCGGTGAACTTGCCGGTGTTGACGTCGATGACGATCATCGCTTCGGTCTTGTCGATCACCAGGGAGCCGCCGGAGGGCAGCCACACCTTGCGGTCGAGCGCCTTGGCGAGCTGCTCGTCGATCCGGTACGTCGCGAAGACGTCGACCTCGGAGGTCCAGCGCGAGAGCCGGCCCGCCAGGTCGGGGGCGACGTGGTTCACGTAGCCGTGGATGGTCTCCCAGGCGCTGTCACCGCTGACGATGACCTTCGAGAAGTCCTCGTTGAAGATGTCGCGGACGACGCGGACGGTCATGTCCGGCTCGCCGTACAGGAGGCTCGGCGAAGAGGTCGAGATCTGCTTCGACTTCTTCTGGATGTCCTCCCACTGGGCCTGCAGGCGCTCGACGTCGCGACGCAGCTCGTCCTCGCTCGCGCCCTCGGCCGCCGTGCGCACGATGACGCCCGCGTCCTCGGGGACGATCTTCTTGAGGATGGTCTTCAGGCGCGCGCGCTCGGTGTCGGGCAGCTTGCGGCTGATCCCGGTCATCGAGCCCTCGGGCACGTAGACGAGGTAGCGGCCGGGCAGCGAGACCTGGCTGGTCAGGCGGGCGCCCTTGTGGCCGATCGGGTCCTTGGTGACCTGCACCAGGACCGACTGGCCGGACTTGAGGGCGGCCTCGATGCGGCGCGGGCCGTTGGCCATGCCGAGCGCTTCGAAGTTGACCTCACCGGCGTACAGGACCGCGTTGCGGCCCTTGCCGATGTCGATGAAGGCGGCCTCCATCGACGGCAGCACGTTCTGGACCTTGCCCAGGTAGACGTTGCCGACGTACGAGGTGGCTTCTTCCTTGTTGACGTAGTGCTCGACGAGCACGTTGTCCTCGAGGACGCCGATCTGGGTGCGCTCGCCGCTCTGGCGGACGACCATCACGCGCTCGACGGCCTCGCGGCGGGCCAGGAACTCGGCCTCGGTGATGATCGGGACGCGGCGGCGGCCCTGCTCGCGGCCTTCGCGGCGGCGCTGCTTCTTGGCCTCCAGGCGGGTCGAGCCCTTGATGGACTGGACCTCGTCGGAGGAGGTGGACTCGCTGCGCTCGCGGGCCGGGCGGGGCTCGCGGACCTTGACGACCGTACGGACGCCCTCGTCGTCGGCGGCTTCGCCCTCGGCGCCGGAGTCACCGCTGCGGCGACGGCGGCGACGGCGGCGACGGCTGGAGCTGGAGCCGGCCGGACCGTTCTCGTCGTCGTCCTCGGAACCGGCGTCCTCGGACCCGTCCTCGTCGGCCTCCTGCTCGGCAGCGGCCTCCTCGCCCTCCTCGGACTCCTCCTCGGCGGACTCGTCGAGGTCGGCGGACTCGCCGCGGCGGCGGCGACGGCCACCCCGGCGGCGGCGGCGCGACGGGCGGTCGCCCGACTCGTCGTCCTCGTCGGCCTCCAGCTCGGCGGCCTCGGCCTCGGGCTCCTCGTCCAGCACGGACTCGACGGAGAGCGGGGCGTCGGCCTGCGGCGCGGGCACGTGGGCGGGCTCGACGGCCTGCTCGGGGGCCACGGCGCCACCACGGCGGCGACGGCGACGGCCCGCGGCGGGCGCGGCGGCGGGGGCCGGCGCGGGAGCGACGACCTCGGCCTCGAACTCGAACTCCTCCTCGTCCTCCTCGACGTCGTCGGCGACGACGCGCGCGGCGGCGGCGGCCATCGCGGCGGTCTCGGGGGTCTGGAACATCGGCTCGGCGAAGACCGGCGCCTGGAAGACGGCGACGGCCGGACGCGCGGCGCGGCGACCGCGCGGCTCGGCGGCCGGGGCGGCGGTGGGCTGCGGGGCGG
>NZ_JBHWLC010000151.1:0-9070 GCF_042730635.1 Streptomyces sp. NPDC059917 | reverse complement strand
CCCGCACCCCGAGGGGTGCGGGCCACGCCCGTACGCGTACTGCCGGTGCCGTGATCAGGCGCCCGCGGCGTTCAGGATCTCGCGCGCCAGCTTCGCCGTCTCGGTCGGCGTCTTGCCGACCTTGACGCCGGCGGCCTCGAGGGCCTCCTTCTTCGCCTGCGCGGTGCCCGAGGAGCCGGAGACGATGGCGCCCGCGTGGCCCATGGTCTTGCCCTCGGGGGCGGTGAAGCCCGCGACGTAACCGACGACCGGCTTGGTGACGTGCTTGGCGATGTAGTCCGCCGCACGCTCCTCGGCGTCGCCGCCGATCTCACCGATCATGACGATCAGGTCGGTGTCGGGGTCCGCCTCGAACGCCTCGAGGGCGTCGATGTGCGTGGTGCCGATGACCGGGTCGCCACCGATGCCGACGGCGGACGAGAAGCCGAGGTCGCGCAGCTCGTACATCATCTGGTAGGTCAGCGTGCCGGACTTGGACACGAGACCGATGCGGCCGGGCTTGGTGATGTCGCCCGGGATGATGCCGGCGTTGGACTGGCCCGGCGTGATCAGACCGGGGCAGTTCGGGCCGATGATCCGCGTCGTGTTGCCCTTGGCGGTCGCGTACGCCCAGAAGGCGGCGGAGTCGTGCACCGCGATGCCCTCGGTGATGACGACGGCCAGCGGGATCTCGGCGTCGATCGCCTCGACCACGGCGGCCTTGGCGAAGGCCGGCGGGACGAAGAGGACGGAGACGTTGGCGCCCGTCTTCTCCATCGCCTCGGCGACGGAGCCGAAGACCGGGACCTCGGTGCCGTCGAAGTCGACGGTGGTGCCGGCCTTGCGCGGGTTCACGCCACCGACGATGTTGGTGCCGTCAGCCAGCATCAGCTTGGTGTGCTTCATGCCCGTGGCACCGGTCATGCCCTGGACGATGACCTTGCTGTCCTTGTTGAGGAAGATAGCCATGTGAGTCTGTGACCTCTGCCCTTACTTCGCAGCCGCGAGCTCGGCGGCCTTGTCGGCCGCGCCGTCCATGGTGTCCACGCGCTGGACCAGCGGGTGGTTGGCGTCCGAGAGGATCTTGCGACCCAGCTCGGCGTTGTTGCCGTCGAGGCGGACGACGAGCGGCTTGGTGACCGCCTCGCCCTTGTCCTCGAGCAGCTGCAGCGCCTGGACGATGCCGTTGGCGACCTCGTCGCACGCGGTGATGCCACCGAAGACGTTGACGAAGACGGACTTGACGTCCGGGTCGCCGAGGATGATCTCGAGACCGTTCGCCATGACGGCGGCGGAGGCGCCACCGCCGATGTCGAGGAAGTTGGCGGGCTTGACGCCGCCGTGGTTCTCACCGGCGTAGGCGACGACGTCGAGGGTGCTCATGACGAGACCCGCGCCGTTGCCGATGATGCCGACCTCGCCCTCGAGCTTGACGTAGTTGAGGTTCTTGGCCTTGGCGGCAGCCTCGAGCGGGTTGGCCGCGGCCTTGTCCTCGAGCGCCTCGTGACCCGGCTGGCGGAAGTCGGCGTTCTCGTCCAGAGACACCTTTCCGTCCAGGGCCAGGATGCGGCCGTCCTTGGTCTTGACCAGCGGGTTGACCTCGACGAGGAGCGCGTCCTCGGCGACGAAGGTGTCCCACAGGGTCACCATCGCCTCGGCGACGCCCTCGGCCACGTCGGCCGGGAACTTCGCCAGGGCCACGATCTCGCGGGCCTTGACGATGTCGACACCGTCGACCGCGTTGACCGGAACCTTCGCGAGGGCCTCGGGGGTCTTCTCCGCGACCTCCTCGATGTCCATGCCGCCCTGCACCGAGGCCATGGCCAGGAAGGTGCGGTTGGTGCGGTCGAGGAGGTACGAGACGTAGTACTCCGCCTCGATCTCCGGGGACAGCTCGGCGATCATCACCTTGTGGACCGTGTGGCCCTTGATGTCCATGCCGAGGATGTCCGTCGCACGGGCGACGGCCTCGTCCGCGTTGGCGGCCAGCTTGACGCCGCCGGCCTTGCCGCGGCCTCCGACCTTCACCTGCGCCTTGACGACCGACTTGCCGCCCAGCCGCTCGGTGGCCTCGCGAGCCGCCTCAGGCGTGTCGATCACTTCACCGGCCAGCACCGGTACACCGTGCTTGGCGAAGAGGTCCCTCGCCTGGTACTCGAACAGGTCCACGCGCGTCCGTCCCTTGTCTTCAAAGATTCGCAGTGATTCGCGGTTTTCTGCTATCTGCGTGGGCGTGCCGCGGAGGGCAACGTGACGGCGCTGTCACAAGGGAGGCGCACACGGTGACCGTGGACGCGGCATGTCCGTCTCGCAGGTTATCCCCGCGGGACGTAGGTCCCTAAATCGCAGATCACACCTGAGCGGTGATACCTGTCACAGATCACCTCACGGTTGATCTGCAGATTCGTGCGATCCGCCCCTGTGCAGCGGACGGGAGCGTGGTCCACGGGCCGGCCGATCGGTCCCTCACGCCGGGACCGGGAGCGGCTTCTTCTCGATCGCGGCCGCCATCACCTCCGGGAAGAGGTCGGGGGTGCAGGCGAAGGCCGGGGCCCCGAGGGCGGCGAGGGCCGCCGCGTGTTCCCTGTCGTAGGCGGGGGCGCCCTCGTCCGAGAGCGCGAGCAGGGTGACGAACTGGACGCCGGCCGCCTTCATCGTCGCGACCCGGCGCAGCATCTCGTTGCGGATGCCGCCCTCGTAGAGGTCGCTGATCAGGACGACGACGGTGTCCGCGGGCCGGGTGATCTTCGACTGGCAGTAGGCGAGGGCGCGGTTGATGTCCGTGCCGCCGCCGAGCTGGGTGCCGAAGAGGACGTCGACGGGGTCGTCCAGCTGGTCGGTGAGGTCCACGACGGCGGTGTCGAAGACGACGAGGCGGGTGGCGATCGAGCGCATGGAGGCGAGGACGGCGCCGAAGACCGAGGCGTAGACGACGGAGGCGGCCATCGAACCCGACTGATCGATGCAGAGGATCACCTCCTTCTTCACGGATTGCGCCGCCCGGCCGTAGCCGATCAGCCGTTCGGGGACGACCGTGCGGTGCTCCGCGAGGTAGTTCTTGAGGTTGGCCCGGATCGTGCGGTCCCAGTCGATGTCCCGGTGCCGGGGGCGGCTGATCCGGGCGGAGCGGTCGAGCGCGCCGCCCAGGACGGCCCGGGTCCGGCCGGAGAGCTTCTTCTCCAGCTGCTCCACCACCGCGCGGACCACGAGGCGGGCCGTCTCCCGCGTGGTGTCGGGCATCGCCTTGTTGAGCGAGAGCAGGGTGCCGACCAGGTGGACGTCCGGCTCGACGGCCTCCAGCATCTCCGGTTCCAGCAGCAGGGCGGAGAGGCCGAGCCGCTCGATGGCGTCGCGCTGCATGACCTGGACGACGGAGGCGGGGAAGTACGTGCGGATGTCGCCGAGCCAGCGGGCCACCGCCGGGGCGGAGCCGCCGAGTCCGGCGGAGCGCTCCCCGGTGCGGCCGGCCGCCTTGCGGCCGCCGCCCGCGGGACCGCCGTAGAGGGCGCCGAGGGCGGTGTCCATCGCCGCGTCCCGGCCGGTCAGGGCGTGTCCCGTGCCGTCCGCCTCGCCCCCGCCGAGCACCAGTCGCCAGCGCCGCAGCCGCTCCCCCGCCGGGTCCGTCGCGCGCCCCGCGTCCGTCGAGTCCATCGCTTCCGTCGCGTCCGTCGTGTTCACCGGGCCACCCCCACCAGCTCGTCGTCTGCGCCGCGGGCATCCGCCAGCAGCATCCGGACCATCGCCACCACCGCGTCCGCCCGCTCCGCGTCCAGCTCCGGCCCGAAGCCCTCGGGCGCCGACCCGGCCGTGGCCGCGGCCCCGCCCGGCACGGCGGGGCCGCGCCGCACCAACTCGCCCAGGGTCCGCTTCACCCCCGGCTCGTAGGCGCCGAACGTCCGCCGCAGCAGCGGCAGTACGTCGACGAACGCGCGCTCCGGCACCCCGGTCAGCCAGCCGTCGATCAGGCCGAGCAGGCGTTCGTCGTGCACCAGCAGCGTGCCGCCGCCGGACGCTCCGCCCGCGAAGCCCTCGATCCAGCCGGCCGCATCGGCGGGCCCGGCCGCCGGGGACAGCGCGAGGCCCATCAGCCGCGCGGTCTCCTCGGCACTGAGCGCGCCGTCGTCGAGCAGCAGCCGGACCGCCCGGCCGCGGATCGGCCCGGGCACCGTGTCCCGGCCCGCCAGCGTCCGCAGCACCCCGGACCAGCGCCCGCGCAGCCCGTCCGCGGCGTCGCCGCGGTCGAGCATCCCGATCGCCCCGTGGACCGCGTCCACGTGGCCGCACATCTCGGCCGCGGCGTCGGCGTCGAGCCCGGTGGCGCAGGCGGGCGGCAGCGCGACGCAGATCCGCTCGGCGAGCCCGGCCGCGACCGTGCCCAGCGCGGCGGTGTCCGTGCCGCGCACGTCGCCGTAGCGCAGCGACCGGGCGAGGGCGGGCAGCGCCCGGGCGAGCCGGGCCACGTCGGTGTCCAGCGCGGCCCGGTCGGCCAGCGCCCGCAGCACGGCGGGCAGCGCCCGCCCCAGCCCGGCCAGCAGGCACTGCTCGGCCAGGGCCGTCACCTCGCCCAGCTCCGCGGCGGCCGCCGCGTCGGCCTCGGCCTTGGCGGTGGCCGCGGCGAGCACGGTGGTGCCCCAGATCCCGGCTTCGGCGACCCGCACCGACAGCTCCGGTTCCCAGCGCAGCCGCCAGCTCTCGCGGAAGGTGCCGGTGCTGCTCCGCGAGGCGGTGGGCGCGCCCCATCCGATGCCCAGCAGCCGCAAGCGGTGCAGCAGCAGGCTCTTGGCGCCGTCGGTGTCCTTGCGCAGGTCCAGCTCCAGCTCCCGCGCCTGGGCCTCCGCCTTCAGGCGCAGGGAGCGCTGGAGCCGGGTCAGGTCCCGCTGCAGGGGCACGACGGGCGTGGCGTCGGGGACCTCGCCGAGCACGTCGCCCACGACCAGCCCGTCCTCGATGAGCCCCAGGGGCACGGTGGAGCCCTCGCACATGACCGCGACGGCCGCTTCGAGGGTTTCGCCGAGGCCGGGCAGCGGGCGCCCGCGCAGCGCGGCCAGGGTCTCCGCGAGCCGGACCGCCTCGATCACGTGCGCCGAGGAGACCTGCCGGTCCGCCGCGCGGAGCAGCCCGGCGACCTTCGTCAGCCAGCGCTCCACGGGCCGGTCGCGGGCCTCGAAGAGGTGCGCGTACCAGCCGGGTGAGGTGATGCCCGCCCCGTAGCCGCCGGCCCGGGCCAGCCTGCGGTGGGTCCAGGGCACCCAGGTGGTCTCCACCTTGACCTTGGGCAGGCCGGTGAGCAGCGCCTTGTCGGCGGCCGCCGTGGTCTTCGCGCGCAGCGCGGGCACGTGCCAGGCCCCGCACACCACCGCGTAGTCGTCGCCGAACTCGCGGCGGGCGGCCCGCATCCGCTGGCGCATGTGCGCCTCGCGGACCGCGTCGCGGGGGTGGCCGCCGTCGCCGTACTCCTCGCGCAGGGCGGCCATGGCGTCGCCGAGCGCCTCGAAGGCGGCCGTCGGCCCGGCCCCGCCGCCGCTCCCCCGGTGTTCGACGACGTCCTCCCACCACTGCTCCGGGTCCTCGTACCCGGCGGCCGCGGCGAGCGCCGCGAGCGGGTCGAGCCGGAGGCCGGCGGCCGGACCGTCCCCGGCTTCCTCGGCCCCGGGCCCGGACCCGTGCTCCGGCTCCGGCTCCGCATCGGCGCCCGGCACGAGCGCGAGGGAGTGGGCGGCCGGCAGGTCGATGAAGCGGACCGGGATCCCCCGGGTCTGCGCCCAGCGGAGGGCGACCCACTCCGGGGAGAAGCCGGCCAGCGGCCAGAAGGCGGCCCGGCCCGGATCGTCGGCGACGTGCGCCAGCAGCGCCACGGGCGGCCGCATCGCCGGGTCGGCGGCCAGCGGCAGCAGCGCGTCCCCCTCCGGCGGGCCCTCGATCAGCACGGCCCGCGGCGCCGCCGCGTCGAGGGCGGCGCGCACCGCCCGGGCGGAGCCGGGCCCGTGGTGCCGCACGCCCAGCAGCAGCGGGCCCGTGGCGCGCGGGCTCACGCGGTCACCTCCCGGCAGGCGCGGTAGAAGTCCTTCCAGCCCTCGCGCTCGCGGACCACGGCCTCCAGGTACTCCTGCCAGACCACCCGGTCGGCGGCCGGATCGCGGACGACCGCGCCGAGGATGCCCGCGGCCACGTCCGAGGGGCGCAGTACGCCGTCGCCGAAGTGGGCCGCCAGGGCGAGTCCGTTGGTGACGACGGATATCGCCTCGGCGGTCGACAGGGTGCCGCTCGGCGACTTCACCTTGGTGCGGCCGTCGTCGGTGATGCCGCCCCGCAGCTCGCGGAAGACGGTGACGACGCGGCGGATCTCGTCCAGCCCCTCGGGCGCGGGCGGCAGGTCCAGGGCGCGGCCCATCTGGTCGACCCGGCGGGCGACGATGTCGACCTCGGCGTCGGCGGTCGCGGGCAGCGGCAGTACGACGGTGTTGAACCGGCGGCGCAGCGCGCTGGAGAGCTCGTTGACCCCGCGGTCGCGGTCGTTGGCGGTGGCGATGAGGTTGAACCCGCGGACGGCCTGCGCCTCCTGGCCCAGTTCGGGGATGGGCAGGGTCTTCTCGGACAGCACGGTGATCAGGGAGTCCTGGACGTCCGCCGGGATCCGGGTCAGCTCCTCGACGCGCGCCGTCATGCCCTCGGTCATGGCCCGCATGATCGGGCTGGGGACGAGCGCCTCGCGGCTCGGGCCGTGGGCGAGCAGCCGCGCGTAGTTCCAGCCGTAGCGCATCGCCTCTTCCGGGGTGCCCGCGGTGCCCTGGACGAGCATCGTGGAGTCCCCGCTGACCGCGGCGGCCAGGTGTTCCGACACCCACGTCTTGGCGGTGCCGGGGACGCCGAGCAGGAGCAGGGCGCGGTCGGTGGCCAGCGTGGTGACGGCGACCTCGACGATGCGGCGCGGGCCGACGTACTTGGGCGTGATCACGGTGCCGTCGGCGAGTTCGCCGCCGAGCAGGTAGGTGGCGACGGCCCAGGGCGAGAGCTTCCAGCGGACCGGGCGGGGCCGGTCGTCGGCGGCCGCGAGGGCTTTCAGTTCGTGGGCGAAGGCGTCTTCGGCATGCGGGCGCAGCACCTCGGCGCCGGCGCCGTTCTCGGGCATGGTCATGGTCCCCCTCCAATGCTCGGCAGCCGCTCCCGACTGCTGTGACCACGGTGCACCACGCCACTGACAACACCCCTTGCTCGGAGTGTTGTTGCAGGTCAGAGCGATTGTCAGTGGGGGTGCCTACGGTGGAACACATGACTGAGCAGGGGGTCCGCTGGACAGCGGAACAGGTACTGGCTCTGGCTCCTGACGTGGCGTCACGCAAGGCGGGTGCCAAGCTGGGCGGGGCGGGTCCGTGGTCGCAGACCGGAGGTTCCGCTTCCGGTGCGGTGTGGGGGTGGTGCAAGGGCAGCGGCAGTACGCCGTACCGGACGGTCGTGGACCTGACGGGCCCGGCGTACACGTGCTCCTGCCCGAGTCGGAAGTTTCCGTGCAAGCACGCGCTGGGGCTGCTGTTGCTCTGGGCGGCGGAGGGCTTCGGCGAACCGGCCGAGGCTCCGGAGTGGGCCTCGACCTGGCTGACCGAGCGGGCGGCGCGGGCCGCCCGTGCGGCCGCCCCGGGGGCGGCCGCGGCGGTCGCCGACCCGGAGGCGGCCCGTCGGCGCAGCGAGCGCAGAGCGGCCCGGATCGGCGCGGGCGTGAGCGAAATGGAGCAGCGGCTGGACGATCTGCTGCGCGGCGGACTGGCCGGTCAGGAGCACGCCGGATATTCCCTGTGGGAGGAGACGGCGGCCCGTATGGTCGATGCACAGGCACCCGGACTGGCCTCCCGCGTAAGGGAGTTGGGAACCATACCGACCTCCGGGCCGGGTTGGCCCGGCCGGATGCTGGAGGAGTGCGCGCTCCTCCATCTGCTGGACCGGGCCTGGCTGGGGGTGGGGGGACTTCCCGAGCCGCTGGCCGCCACGGTCCGGGCCAGGGTGGGCATCACGAACACCGCGGAGGGGGACGCGGTGCGCGACCACTGGCTGGTGCTGTCCCAGTACGACACCGTCTCGCCGGACGGCCGGCTCACCACGCGCCGGATCTGGCTGCGCGGGGCGGCGAGCGGACGGGCGGCGCTGGTCCTGGACTTCGGTCCGCCCGGGCGGCCGCCGGGGCTGGCGCTGCCGGTCGGCCTGGCACTGGACGCGCAAGCCCGCTTCCGGCCCGGGTCGGCGGGGCTGCGGGCGGACCTCGGGGAGCGGTTCGCGGCGCCCGCGCCGTGGCCGCTGGCCCCGGCCGGGATCTCGACGGGGGCCGCGCTCGACGCCTATGGGAGGGCGTTGCGCGAGGACCCGTGGCTGGACGCCTGGCCGGTGGTGCTCGGCCCGGTGGTTCCGGTTCCCGGGGAGCACGGCTGGCAGTTGGCGGACGCCCGGGGAACGTCCGCCCTTCCCGTACCGGCGGCCGCCGGGCGGTCCCGTTCGGGGCTGTGGCAGTTGGCGGCGCTGTCCGGGGGCGACCCGGTGACGGTGTTCGGCGAATGCGGACACCGCGGGTTCACTCCACTGACCGCCTGGGCCGCGGGCTCCGACGAGCCCGTCGTCCTGGGCTGAACGACGGCGCGGCGCGAGCCGCGCGGCAGTACCGCCGGCGCGGGGGCGCCGGCGGGCAACGAGCAAGCCGGGGGGCTTCTGTGAACGACAACCACGCCAGCTAGCGGGCCGAAAGGCCGGCCGAGGGCACGACGCACACCACACGCACGACGCACACGACCACACAGGGGAGGACTGCTCCGGTCCCGCGGAGGGGGCGGGACCGGAGCGCACCACCCGGCGGCGAGGCCGGGGCCGAGGCGGATGCCGAGGACGAGCACGAGGGAGGGGCACGTGAACGGGAACAGGCACGGGGACGAGCACGGGGACGGGCGGGCGCCCGGGGGCGAGCCGTGGGAAGAGCTGGTCAGCGCCGCGCTGCTCGGCACCGAGCGGCGGCGCGGCAGTGGTGCGACCGGCTCGCCGCGGGCCCTGCTGGACGCGGCGGCCGTCGCGGCGGTGCGCCGCCGGGCCGGGCTGCGGCCGGCCGAGGCGGGCC
>NZ_JBHWLC010000150.1:0-9287 GCF_042730635.1 Streptomyces sp. NPDC059917 | reverse complement strand
CGCCCCGAGTCCTGGCCAGGACTCGGGGCGAACGGCGGTCGACGCGGTGGGGGTGGGCTCAGTGCCCGCGGGAATCCGCCCGGCGTCTGATCGCATATCCGGTACCCGCGACCGCGACCAGGAAGAGTCCGGCGCCGAGGGCCAGTTCGCGGACGTCCGTCCCGGCCACGCTGCCGCCGAGACCGCCGCGCACGCCGCGGGCCGCGGCCGTGGACCTGGCGGTGGGGGCGGTCGTACCGCCCGCGATGGTGAGATCGGCGGAACCGGTCTCGTTGTTGCAGGTGAAGTTGACGGAGTAGCGGGCCCCGCGCCGGGCGTCCCGGTCCACCGTGACCCGCACCGTCTTGCCCTTCGGCACGCTGACGGTGTCGAAGATGCCGGAGGAGACGGTGGCGCTCGCCGCCGTGCACCCGGTGAGGGAGAGCACGACCGCCCCGCCGGGTGCGACCGTCGAGGGGGAGACGGCGAACCCGAACGAGGTGATGGGCTGGGCCTCCGCGGCGACGGCGCACGCCGCGCCGAGCGCGAGGACGGTGCCCGCGGCCCCGGCGGTGAGCAGAGCGGTGGCTGAGGTACGTATCGCGCCCATGGTTCTTCTCCGGATCCCCGAGGAGCAGCTGCGGAACGGTTTCCGCACGTGGGGGGACGTGCGCCTCGATGTCCGACACGCTAGGTGCGCCTGCGGTGACCCGCGATCAGGAACGGGCGAATGGGGCATCCCGGTAGGCCGAACCGGGGACGGACGGGCCGCCGCCGGTGTGGCCCACCGGGATGCCGCCCCGGAATGTCGGCCCCGGGATGCCGGCCCCGCGTCAGTCGCCGTCGAGCCCCAGGTGCGGGAACTGCTGGAAGAACGGTTCGGCGGTGGCCGAGACCCCCCGGCTGAACGGCGCGTCGAAGTCCCAGATGAGGAAGAGCAGGAAGGCGATCAGCGCGCTGAAGAGCCCGGCGAGCAGCATCTCCCGGAAGGAGCGCCGGATCTGCAGGGTGAAGATCAAACCGACCGTCACCAGCGCGCCCGCCACCAGGCCGAACCAGACCACCCCCGGCATGGTGGCCCCGGCGCTCTGCAGTCGCGCGCTGCGGGCGTCGTCCGCGATCCCCACCTGGTCGACCAGGGGCTGGTAGGCCTGCCCCTCGTGGTCGGTCTGCGGTTCGTAGTCGGTGACGTCCCGGCGGATCCGGTCGAGCAGCTTGGTGCCCTGGTCCGAGACGTCCCCGTCGTCGGCCATGTCCTTCCACTCCCGCGTGACCACGTAGGTCACGTAGGCGTCGACGTCGGCGCGGATCCGGGTGCGCACCGCCGCCGGATAGACCTCCGCGCGGATGCTGACCTCGTGGAGCGCCTGCGACTCCTGGCGCACGTACTCCTGGGCGGCCCCGCGGCCCTCCCAGACGCCGGCGATCGCCAGGCCGAGCACGATCGCGTAGATGACCCCGATCATCATCGTCATGTACTCGATGACGTCCGGGGTCTCGTTCGGATCGTCGTCCTCACCGATCCGGCGGTGGTTGAAGAAGGCGATGGTTAAGACGACGGCGCAGGCCGCGGCCATCGCGAGGGACAGGACGAGCCATTCCGACAAGGGAACTCCCACAAGAAACGAATCGGGTCGGGGTCAGCGCGGGCGCAGCGCGACGATGGCGAGCACGGCGGGGGCCGCCGTGAGCAAGGTGAAGGTCACCGGCGAGATGTGGTGCTCCGCCGGTTTACGGGCCTCCGTGCGGTAGGCCGGCCTGGGCACCGGCTTCTTCGCGGGAGGCGCCACCACGGGGGCCGGCGGCGGTGTCGGCGCGGGCGGTGGCGGCGGGGCCGGAGCCCGGTACACCCGGGGCGCGGGCGGCGCGGGCTTCGGGGGCGCGGGCGGCGGCGGAGGAGGGGGCGGCGCCGGCGGCGTGGGCTTCGGCGGCGTGGGCTTCGGGGTGGGCGTGGGCGTCGGCTTGGGAGGCGTCGGCGTCGGCGTGGGGGTCGGGGTGGGCGTCGGTGTCGGGGTGGGCGTGGGCTTCGGGCAGGGCGGTGGCGGGGGCGGCGGGCACGGCGGGGGCGGCGGCGTGCAGTGGTGCCCGCCGTGATGGCCTCCGCAGTGCCGACCCCCGTGGTCGTCGTCGTGATGTCCGCCACCCCGGGAACCCCCGCCACCACCGCGGAAGCTCTCGCTCCGGGCTGCCGTGACCAGCTCGACGACGGCTCGGCCGCCGTCCGGGCCGGGCATCGTGGAGGCGCGGCTATCGGCCACGGCGGGTGTGACGGACAGTGCCGCCCACACGAGGACCGGGACCGTCAGCAGGCGCCTGGCACAGGGTCTGTTCACCCGGGGAGCATGGGGCCGCAGGCCCTCCCGCACTCCCGGACCTGCTCCGGTTCCCCCGAACGGGCGATGTGGGGACCGTAGAGGTTTGAGCCAGCTGTTGGTGGTGTCCGATCAGGCGGCGGTCAATTCCCAAAAGGTATTTGTCGGTTTCGATCAATGCGGGCGGACGGGGCTCCTGGTGTGTTTGGTGTGTGACGAAGAACGGACCGCCAATTTCCGCTTTTGCTCGCTCGGTTGGGCAATGATCAGTACATTCGGCTCGGACAGCTGTCCGAGACCGTGGACACCGATGGACTACACTTGGAGACCCCGATGGAGCGACCCGCCTGGGCCCCGCCGGGCATCGACATATCGGTGCCGAGCGTGTCCCGCATCTACGATTACTACCTGGGCGGCTCGCACAATTTCGAGGTCGACCGCCAAGCGGCCCGCCGGGCCATGGAATTCATCCCCGGTCTACCCAAGATCATGCAGGCGAACCGGGCATTCATGCGCCGCGCCGTCCGGTACGCGGTCGACCAGGGCGTCACCCAGTTCCTGGACATCGGGTCCGGCATCCCCACCTTCGGCAACGTCCACGAGATCGCCCGGGCCGCGAGCCCCGACGCCCGCGTCGTGTACGTCGACCACGACCCGGTGGCCGTCGCGCACAGCCAGGCGGTCCTGGCCGACACCGAAGGCACCGGCATCGCCGCCGCCGATCTGCGCAAGCCGGCGGACATCCTGGCGAGCCCCGAGGTGACCCGGCTGCTCGACCTGGACCGGCCCGTGGCCCTGCTGCTGGTCGCGGTCCTCCACTTCCTGGAGGACGCCGACGAGCCGTACGCCGCCGTGGCCGCGCTCCGCGACGCGCTGGCCCCCGGCAGCCTGCTGGTCCTCACGCACGCCTCGTACGAGGGCGTACCGCTGGCCGAGGAGGTCGCGGGCGGCGCCGTCGGCGTGTACCGGGACATCCGCAACCCGCTGGTCATGCGCAGCGGCGCCGAGATCGGCCGGTTCTTCGACGGCTTCGAACGGGTGGAGCCGGGGCTCGTCTCGATGCCCGAGTGGCGGCCGGAGGGCCCGCAGGACGGCGGGGCACAGGAAGACCCCTACGCCTTCTCGGGCTTCGCGGGCGTGGGACGCAAGGCGTGAGACTCCCGGCACAGACGGCGGGGGAAGCGGGCGCGATGGGCACCGGAAAGACCGCGAAGGGCGTCCCCGCGCCCGGAGCCGTACCCACGACCGCGCGCACGGCCCCTGCGGGCACGGCACGGACCGGCACGGCCCCTGCGGGGGCGGCGTCGGCGGGCTCGGCGTCGGCGGGTTCCGGGGCGGCCGGGCTGCCCGCCGACCCGGAGGACCGGATCGGACGGTTCGCGACGATCTGGAGCCGGGCCATCTTCCCGGTGACCGCCACCTCGCTGACCCGGGTGGAGTTCGAACGCCACCTCGTGCCCCTCGCGCGCACCCTGGCCGAGGCCCTGCACGCCCGCCCCTTCGACGCGTCCGTCGGTCAGCGGGTCGGCACGGAACTCGTGGCCGTGCACTGCACCGACCCGGAGGCCCTCGCGGGCACCCTCGGCGTGGTCGAGGCCTATCTCGTCCTGTACTGCGGCCCGGGCGGTGGCGGGGCGGACGAGTCCGAGGAGTACCGGGCCCGGTGCGCCCGCCTCCAGCACGGGATCGCGGCGGGCTTCGCCCGCGAGCTGCGCGAGCGCACGCTCAGGGAGCAGGAGGCCATCGCCCGTTCCGCGCTGACCGCCCGGATCGATGCCCAGCAGGCCCTGCACGCCAGCGAGGCGCGCTTCCGCGCGGTCTTCGAGGGCGCGGCCATCGGCATCGGCATCGCCGACCTCCAGGGCAACGTCATCGAGGTCAACGACACGCTGCTCCAGATGTTCGGCGGCCTCGAAGGGCACGTCCGGGGCCGCAACGTCAACGAGTGGAGCCATCCCGACGACACCCCGCACGTGTGGCGGATGTACGGGGAACTCGTGCGCGGCGAGCGCGAGCACTACCGCGTGGAGAAGCCGTACTACCGGCACGACGGCACCGTGCTGTGGACCAACCTGACGGTGTCCCTGCTGCGCGATGCCGAGGGCACCCCGCAGTACCAGCTGGCCCTGATGGAGGACACCACCGAGCGGCGGCTGCTGAACCTGCGGCTGCGCTACGAGGCCACCCACGACGCGCTGACCGGCCTGCCCAACCGGACCCTGTTCTTCGAACGGCTGGAAAAGGCCCTGAGCGGGGCCGGCGGCAGCCGCTTCGGGCTGTGCTACCTCGACCTGGACGGCTTCAAGACCGTCAACGACAGCCTCGGCCACTCGGCGGGCGACCGGCTGCTGGTGGAGGTCGCGGACCGGCTGCAGAGCTGCGCCACCGGCCCCGGCGAGGTCGTGGCCCGGCTGGGCGGCGACGAGTTCGTGGCGCTGACCACCGGGCCCGAGACCGAGGAGAAGGTGACGGACCTGGCGATGCGGATCCTCTCCGCCCTCGCCACCCCGATCCGGCTGGAGGGCCGCGAGCTGACGGTCCGGGGCAGCATCGGCATCGTCGAGGGCCCGGCGGGCTCGCGGACCGCCGCCGAGGTGCTGCGCAGTGCCGACATCACGATGTACCGGGCGAAGGCGGCCGGTGGCAACCGCTTCGAGTTCGCCGACGAGGAGGCCGACGCCCGGGCGATCACCCGACACGGTCTGACCAACGCGCTCCCCGCGGCCCTGGAGCGCGGTGAGTTCTTCATCGAGTACCAGCCGCTGGTGCACATGCACGACGGCAGCGTGCACGGCGCCGAGGCGTTGGTGCGCTGGTCGCACCCGCAGTACGGGGTGCTCGGTCCCGACCGCTTCATCCCGCTCGCCGAACGGACCGGGCTGATCGTGCCGCTCGGGCGCTGGGTGCTGGAGGAGGCCGTCCGCCAGGCCCGCAAGTGGCAGCGCGAGTACGGCGACTCGGCCCTGCGGATCAACGTGAACCTCTCGCCGACCCAGCTCCACCATCCCGGCCTGGTCGCCGACACGGTGGCGGTGCTGGAGAACTCCGGGCTGGCGCCGGGCGCGCTGTGCCTGGAGGTCACCGAATCGGCCCTGATCGGGGCCGACGACGAACTCCTCGAACCGCTGCGACGGCTCGCCGCCCTCGGCGTCGACATCGCGCTCGACGACTTCGGCACCGGCTACTCGAACCTGGCGAACCTGCGCCGCCTCCCGGTGAGCGTCCTGAAACTGGACCGCTCCTTCACGCAGGGGATGCAGCAGGAGCCGGCGAACCCGGTCGACGTGAAGATCGTGGAGGGGATCGTCGCCCTGGCCCACAGCCTCGAACTCGCCGTGACCGTCGAGGGCGTCGAGACCGGCGCCCAGGCGGCCCAGCTCCGCGCGCTGGGCTGTGACACGGCCCAGGGGTGGTACTACGCCCGGCCCGGCGCCCCGGACCGGATCCACACCCTCTCCCTCTGCGACGCCGTCCCCACTCCCTGACCCGGCTGCCCCTGCCCGACACCTGAGGCCGAGGTCGGGCGGGGCGCACCGGGTGTGCAGGGCATGCCGGGCATACGGGCTGTGCACGGTGTACGGGGCTCAGTTGAGGGCGGCTTCGATGCCCCGGCCGGGCTCGCGGATCGCCTCGCGGACGCGGTCGTGGCGGGCGGAGGTGTCGGCGAGCAGATGGGCGGCGGCCGGCAGCCGTTCGGCTTCGTAGGCCTCCAGTATCCGCTCCTCACCGGCCCCCGCCAGCGCCTCGGCCAGGATCCGCCCGAGGGCGGCCGCGTCCTGGATGCCGGTGTTCATGCCCAGGCCGCCCGCGATCGGGTGCACGTGGGCCGCGTCTCCCGCCAGGAAGCAACGCCCCTGCCGCATCCGGTCGGCCATCCGCACGTTGACCCGCCAGGTCGAGAGCCAGGTCGCCTCGGTGAGCCGGATCCCGGGCATCCGTGCGTGCTGGTCGAACAGCCGCTGGAAGCCTTCCAAGGAGGGGGCCAGGCGCTGTCCCTGCTCGTCGGTCTCCGGTGAGGCCTGGAGCTGGAACGTGTCGGTCCCCGGTATCGGGCAGAGCATCATGGCGCCGCCGTCGGAGGTGAACCACTGGTGCCAGTACTCGCGGCTCAGTCCCTCCGCCGTCACGTCCCCGACGACCATCGCCTCCTCGTCGCAGGTGCGCCCCTCGAAGGAGATGCCGAGCTGTCGCCGGATGGTGCTGCGGCCCCCGTCGCAGCCGGCGAGGTAGGCGGCCCGCAGGGTCCGCCCGTCGGCGAGGGTCACCCGCACCCCGGTGGCGTCCTGGTCCACGGTCGTCACCTCGGCGTCGTACTCGATGTCGACACCGAGCTCCGTCACTCGCTCGCGCAGGATCCCCTCGATCTGCCACTGGCCCATGAAGAGGGCGGTGCTGTCGCGGGGCGTGTCGTTGATGTGCTCCCCGTCGAAGTACTTGCGGAAGGTCAGTCCGGCGCTGCCCGTCGAGGTCATCCGCTCGGCCACCCCGAGCGTCTCGAAGACCTCCAGGCTGGTGGGGTGCAGCGCCTTGCCCCGGGACTCGCGGTGCGGTGCGGAGCGCTGGTCGATCACCCGGACCCGGGCCCCGCGGCGGACCAGGTCGCAGGCGAGGGTGAGGCCGGTCGGCCCGGAACCCACGATCAGTACGTCGGTCGGTGCGTCGGTCGGTGCGGCGTTCGGTGCGTAGCTCATCAGAAGTCCTTTGCTCCGTGGCGGCGTTGGCGTCGCCGTGGCGGCCGCTGTCGTCGTTGTGTCTCCAGTGAAGCGCCCGTCCGAAGAAAAAGCAACCAGGTAACAAAAAAAACCAGGACAGAAAAATAACCGAGACTGAAAAATGACCAGGTTGTGAAATCCGTGCTAGCTTGGTGGCATGGACAACACGAGTGCCCCTCAAACGACCGGGCTGCGCGAGGCGAAGAAGCAGCGCACGCGGCAGCAGCTCGCCGCGACCGCGCTGGAGCTCTTCCTGGAGCGCGGCTTCGACGCGGTTTCGGTCGCGGACGTCGCGGCCGCCGCCGAGGTCTCCAAGCCCACCCTCTTCCGGTACTACCCGAGCAAGGAGGACCTGCTGCTGGACCGCTTCGCCGACCACCAGGACGAAGCGGCGCGCGTCGTGCGGGAGCGACCGGCCGGGCAGACGCCGGTCGAGGCGCTGCACGACCACTTCATCGCCGCCCTCGCCGCCCACGACCCGATCACCGGCCTCTGCGACCACCCGAATGTGGTCGTCTTCCAGCGGCTGCTCTACTCGACCGCCAGCCTCAAGTCGCGCCTGGCCCACTACGCCGAACGCGAGGTGGACCTGCTCGCCGCGGTGCTGGAAGCGGAAGCCGGGGCGGGCACGGAGACGGACCCCGCCGCCGCGGGGTCCGGGGCGAAGCCCCAGCTGCTGTCGGCCCGGCTCGCCGCCCTGTATCTGGTGACCGCCCGCCATGAGCTGGGGCGGGCGAACTGGCTCCGCATGGACGCCGGGCAGAGCGCCGCCGAGGCGCACGCGGCCGCCGTGGCCGATGCCGACGCGGCCTTCGCCATGCTGGGGGAGGGGCTGAACCGGACCCTGGCCGCCCGGGTCCGGCCCGCCTCGTCAGCCGCCGGGGCCGTGGACCCGGCCCCGATATCCCCCACGCCCGGAGCCGGCCAGTAGGGCAGCGGTTGAACGGGCGGTCGGGGTGGCGGCCGGGGCAGGAGGTCGTCGGGTCAGTAGGTCACGGTGATCCGCCGCTCGGGGCCGTCGATCCGGACGAGCCCGCCGTAGGGGATCACCACCTGCGGATCCGTGTGCCCCAGGTCCACGTCGAAGACGGCCATCATGTCCGGGGCGTAGATCGTGAGCGCCCGCAGCACGGCCTCCCGCTGCTCCTCGGCGTAACGGAGCCTGGCTCCGGGGTCGTTCGGCCGGTCGAAGGACCACGCCTTCGGGCGCCCCATCAGCAGCGCGGAGAAGCGGGCGAGCAGCCCCCGCTCGCCCAAGCCGCGCAGCATCCGGAACACCTCCTGGGCCGCGGGCATCTCCTCGGACGTCTCCAGGAACAGCACGCCGCCCTCGGCCGCGTCCCGCGCGGTCGCGACCTCCCGGTCCGCCATCAGGAGCCAGGAGAGCACCTCCAGGTTGCCGCCCCACGCGCGCCCCTCGGCCACCCGGTCGGGGCGGTGCCAGATCCACCCACCCCCGTCCCGCGCGTCGGGCTCGGAGTCGAAGGTGGCGGGATCGGCCCAGTCCCGGTCGGTGTCCCGGAAGCGTTCGGCGGGCCGGATCTCGTAGGGGCCCGAGGTGAAGAGGGCGGCGCGGATCGAAGCGGCGGTCATCGGGTGGAGCGCGTAGGGCCTGCCGAGCTCGGTCATCACGCAGGCGCCGTGGTAGGCCACGATGCCCAGGTTTCGCAGGAACAACAGGAGACAGGTGTTGTCGCTGAAGCCGAAGAACGGCTTCGGGTGCGAGCGGATCAGCTCCCGGTCCAGCAGCGGCAGGACGGTGAGCTGGTCGTCGCCGCCGATGCTCGCCATCACCGCCTTGACCGTCGGGTCGGCGAAGGCGGCGTGGATGTCGTCGGCGCGTTCCCGGGGCGTGGATCCCATCTTCCGGGTCGCCGGATACTCCACCGGCTCCAGCGCGAACTCCTCGCGCAGCCGCGCCAGACCCAACTCGTAGGGGAGCGGAAGGATCCCCGGCAGGCCGGAGGAAGGGGAGATGACCGCGATGCGGTCGCCCGGTACGGGCTTGGGGGGAGAGGAGGGAGCGCTCATGGGGGGACAGTACGGGTCTCGTCCCGCCCTCGGCAGCCAGGTTTCCGCTGCTCAGGCCGCTGCGGTGCGGCCCGACGAGCACGCCGGCAGGCCGGCCGCGCGACGCGGGCCCGGCCACGGGCGGCCGCCGACGTCCACCTCCTGGGACGCTACTGCGGCCTAGGGCGTGTTTCGAAAGTAGCGCCGGGCGCCCGAAGGGCGCGGCTCGCGGCGTCTGGTGCCGTGCATCGCAAGGCGGAGGATCGCCCGCCTA
>NZ_JBHWLC010000149.1:0-9355 GCF_042730635.1 Streptomyces sp. NPDC059917 | reverse complement strand
GGCCGCCCCGGCCGGGCCCGCGGGCCGCGCCCCGGGCCCGCGCGGTCGTGCGCGGGCGGACGGGGGCGCGGGTTCGGGCGGGCGGCCGAGCGGGTGGGAGGGGACGCGGGAGTGGCCGGTACGCGTACGGCCGGAACGTTTTTTCAGGGCGTCCCGTTGGATGGGGTCGACCTCTTGCTTGGACGTCGCCGGGCGGGCGGGGCGCCCCGGACCACCCACGTGGCACACCAGCGCGTGACGCACCGTCGCCAGGCGACGGCCGTGCGGCCGCTCACCGCGGCGCTCCGGACGGGTCGGGCACCACGCAGGTGCCCACCGGCTCGTCGGTGAAGACCTCCAGCAGCAGCGAGTGCGGCACCCGCCCGTCCAGGACGTGGGCCATCGGGACACCGCCCCGGACGGCCTGCAGGCAGCCCTCCATCTTCGGGGCCATCCCGCCGTCCAACGTCGGCATCAGGGAGGTCAGTTCGCCGACGGTCAGCCGGTCCACCACGGTCGTCCCGCGCGGCCAGTCCGGCACCAGACCGGCCACGTCGGTCAGCACCACCAGCTTCTCCGCGCCCAGGGCCGCCGCCAGCGCCGCGGCCGCCAGGTCCGCGTTGACGTTGTACACCTGGCCGTCCGTGCCGCGCGCCACCGGCGACACCACCGGGATCCGGCCGCGGTCCAGCAGTGCGTTCACCGTGTCCGGGTCCACCGACACGACCTCGCCCACGAGGCCGATGTCCACCGGGTGGCCGTCGACGACGGCCGGGCGCCGCACGGCGGTCAGGGTCCGCGCGTCCTCGCCGGTCATCCCGACCGCGAACGGCCCGTGCTCGTTGATCAACCCCACCAGATCGCGCTGCACCTGACCCGCCAGCACCATCCGTACGACCTCCATCACCTCCGGGGTGGTCACCCGCAGCCCCGCCGCGAAGGACACCTCCAGGTCCAGGCGGTGCAGCAGCGCGCTGATCTGCGGGCCGCCGCCGTGCACCACGACCGGCCGCAGGCCCGCGTAGCGCAGGGACACCACGTCGGCGGCGAAGGCGCGTTTGAGGTCCTCGTCGACCATCGCGTTGCCGCCGAACTTCACCACGACCGTGCGGTCCCGGTACCGCTCCAGCCACGGCAGCGCCTCGATCACGGTGCGCGCCCGGGCCCGGCGGGAGGTGGGCGCGGCGGGCGGGGCGGGACGGCTGGTCATCGGCGTTCCATTTCCTGGATGAGGGATCGGGTGGTGCGGACCGCGCCGCACCGGGTGGCGGCCCAGCGCAGGGCGAACCGGTGCTGTCGCGGGCCGGCGTCGGCCACGGCGTCCGCCGCGACGAAGGTCTCGAAGCCGTGCTCCCGGGCGTCGGCGGCGGTGCGCGCCACCCCTCCGGCGGCGAACAGGCCGCACAGCAGCAGCTGGTCGCGCCCCGCGCGGGCGAGGACGCGGCCGAGGTGGCTGCGGAGGAAGGCGTTCTCCCGGACGTACGCGACCACGTGGTCCCCGCGCTCGGGGACCGGCGCTCCGGCGTACGGGCCGGGCCCGTGGTGTTCGGCGCCGTTGCCGGGGTCGGGACCCGCGGGGGCCCGGCCGAACACGACGGGGATCCCGTGGGCCCGGGCGGCCGCGTGCAGGGCCCGGGTGTTCGCGCGCAGGGCGGTGCCCGGCGCGGTGTCCGCCGGGAAGGCCCGCAGGAACCGCGGCTGCATGCCGAGGACCAGCAGGGCGGCCCGCCCGGGATCGACGGTCGAGGCCGCGTTCGAAGGCGGCAGGTCGGCTTCGGTGGGCATCGGGTAGGGCGTGATGTCGAGCAGCTCCATGACCGGAGTCCCCCTCGGACGGAGCGGCCGGTCGCCGCTCAATTTCTTAGGTAAGGCTAACCTAACTCACGCGTCCCCCGGTCGGGGAGAGGAGCGGATCGTCCAGTGCCACGAGCCGGTACCGGCCCCCGCCCGCCGGATCGACTTCCGCCGCCCGATCCGGCGGCCCGGCCCGACCGGCGCGCGCCTGCCGTACGGTCCGGGCGCGCCGCTGCTGCGCCGCGACCAGGAGCGACTCCACGCCCGGAGCCGTGCGCCGCAGCCGGTTGAAGCGCCGGATCGACGAACCGGCCAGCCGGGCGGCCGCCGGCCACGACGCCCCGCGCCCCACGGCGTCGAGCACCACCCGCAGGGCCGCGGGGGTCGCCTCGCCACCCGCGCCGTGCACGGCGGCCAACGTCCGGGCCGCCCCCCACGCCGCCGCGAAGGCGGGGTCCTGCTCGGCCCACGCCCGCAGCATCCGCTCCGGAACCCCCGCGGCCACCGCCACCGCCGGCCCCGGTAGCCCCTGCGCGGCGGCCCGCAGGGCCTCCGCCATCCGGGCCACGGTGTCGTCCCGCTGGCTCGGCCGCAGACCCAGCGCCTCGCGCAGCTCGCGCTCGACGTCGTCCCGGTCGGCCAGCCGCTCCACGACCCGCGCCGCCCGCTCGGCCCGCCCGGCGGGCCCTGCCGTCCCGGCCGGCGCACTGCGCTCGGCCACGTGCTCGTACACGGATGTCCCCGTTTCGGTCAGATGTACCTGACATCGAAGAATCCGCCGTCGACGGCGCCCCTGTCCGCCGTCGGAGCCGCCGATCGGCGACCCCGATCGGGCGGTTGTAGGAATCTGACCCCTCGGTTGTCCAGCACGCCCCACTTCGACCCGGTCGGGCCGGTCCCGTGCGCCCGCACGCGCGGCCGCCGCGCGGGCCGGGGCGGGCGCCCGTGTCCGCCGGCCGGGGCCGCCGGGAGGCGGCGGCCGACATGTCCGGCTTTCATGGTGTGCAATCGACCACCGCCTCGACCGCCGCCTCGACCATCGATCACCGCCTCGACCCTCGATCCCCGGAGGACCCGTGTCCCGCAGACGCCGTTGGACGGCCGGTGCCTGCACCGCAGCGATCACCGTCGGCCTGCTCGTCACCGGTGGCGCCCTCGCCCCGGCGCGGCACGACGCCTCCGCGCGCGCAGGCGGGGACGAGATCGCGGTGGGCGCCTACCTCCACTACGGAACGCCCGGCGTCGACCGGATGCGGGGGCTCTCGCGCTGGCTCGGGGGGACCGAGCTGCGCGCCGGGCACACCTACCTGCCGGGCGACACCTGGGCCAACATCGAGGGGGCGCCCGACTCCCTGGAGAGCTGGGCGCGCTGGCGCCGTGAGCGGCCCGACCGGCTGTTCGTCCTGAACGTGCCCATGCTCCAGAACAACGAGGGCGGGGTCCCCGACCGCCGGGTCGCCGAGCTGCTCCGCTCCGGCGCGCGCGGCGCCAACGACCAGCACTTCCGCCGGCTCGCCCAGCGCCTGGTCGGGCTCGGGCTGCCGGACACCGTGATCGTGCTCGGCTGGGAGATGAACGGCTTCAACTACACGCACCGGTGCCGCCCCGAACCGGAGAGCTGGAAGGGGTACTGGCGGCGCATCGTGGCCGCCATGCGCTCCGTGGAGGGCGAGCGGTTCCAGTTCGACTTCGCCCCCAACCGGGGCATCGACGCCATCGCCTGGACCAGGTGCTACCCGGGTGACGACGTGGTCGACATCATCGGCATGGACTCGTACGACCAGCCCCCCGGCAACACCTTCGAGGAACAGGTCACCCAGCCCTACGGACTCCAACACCAGGTCGACTTCGCCCGGCAGCACGGCAAACCGATCTCGTACCCCGAGTGGGGGCTGTTCCGCCGCGGCGACAACCCGGCGTACATGCGGAACATGCTGGGCTGGATCGCCGACCACGAGCCGGTCTACCAGAGCATCACCGACTACTGCCCGCACGGCGTGTGGCAGTGCACCAAGAACCCGCGCTCCGCCCGCGTGTTCCAGGAGTTCCTCTCGACCCACCGGGTCCGCTGACGCCCCGGCGCCGCCGGGGCCGTGCGCAAGTTCCGCACGCCGCAGCGCAGTTCGCGATGTGCGGAGCGCCCGGGGGCCCGCACGCTATCCTGGGCCGCGTCCGCCGATCCCACCGCAGCACCCGCCGCGAGGGCACGCCAACGGGGAACGCGATGCCATGCGGTGCCGAAGGGGCGCCGGGTGACCGGGGAGGGAGAAGCCGGGTGGAGAGCCTTCATTTCAGCAGCGGGAACCTGGAAGCCACGCAGGAGTTCCTGTCCTCGGCCTACACCCCCATGCGGATCGGCGGCCGCCCCGCGGACACCCGGGCGCGGATCTCCCGCACGGCGGCGGGCGGACTGAGCGTGGACCGCCTGGCCTTCGGCTACACGATGGCCTACGACGCGGGTTGCCTGGGCAAGGTGTGCCTGGTGACGATGCACTCCGGGACGATCGCGGACACCACCGACGGTCGCCACGAGGTGTTCGGGCCGGGCGAGACCTTCCTCCTGGCCCCCCACGACCGGCCGTACGCGGGCCGCGTCCACGAAGCCCGGTACACGATCACGATGTTCGACCCCGGGCTGTTGGCCCGGGTCTCCTCCCTGCCCGGGGGCGACGAGGTGCGGATCACCGGCGCCCGACCGGTCGACGCGGCCGCGAACCGCAGGCTGGGCGCGGCCGTCGCCTACCTGCGCGACCACGTCCTGGACGAGGTGTCCGCCTCCCCCGACGGCGACCGGCTGCTCGTCTCCACCGCTGCCCAGCACCTGGCGGCGACGGTCCTGGCGACACTGCCGCACACCGCCCACGGCGCGCAGGAGGGACCGCGGGACACCCGCGACGCCGGGGGCGACACCCTGCGCCGCGCCGTCGAGTTCATCGAGGCCCACGCCCACCGCGAGATCACCCTCGCGGACATCGCCGCGTCGATCCCCGTCAGCCCGCGCGCGGTCCAGTACGCCTTCCGCGCGCACGCCGGTACGACGCCGCTCGGCCACCTGCGCCGCGTCCGACTGGCCCGCGCGCACGCCGAACTGCTCGCCGCGGACCCCGGGGACGGCACGACCGTCTCCACCGTCGCCGCCCGGTGGGGCTTCGCCCACCAGGGCCGGTTCGCCGCCGCCCACCGACGGGCGTACGGCGTGGCGCCGTCCGTGGCCCTCGGCACCCGGCGGGCCTGAGCGGGCGCGTCAGGGCGACGGCGCGGACGGCTGCGCGCCGTCGGGCGGCAGCTCACCGGGCTCGGCGACCTCGAAGAGGGTGTCGGCGCCCGTGATGCTCAACAGGCGCGCCACCTGCGGGCCCGGACGGCTCAGGGCCAGCGTCCGCCCGCTGGCGACGCACATCAGCCGGGCCTGGAGCAGCGCGTTGAGGCCGGTGGAGTCGCAGAAGGTGAGCCGGCCGAGGTCGATGACCACGCGTGCGGGCGCCCCGACGCCGCTGCAGACCTGCGGCAGGACCGCGCGCAGGGCGTCGACGTGGTCGAGGTCCATGTCACCGGCGAGCGTGACGACGCTGACGTCGTGATGGGTGACGACGGTGACGCTCTGCGGAGCCGGGACGTCCATCGGGGTCACGCGACTCCTCGTGTCGGATGCGGGCGCCGACCACGGGCGGCCGTGGTCACGATCGGGCCGGCTTCGCTCGCTGCCCGGGCCGACGCTACGGCGGAGCGGGCGGATCCGTCAGCACGGCAAACGAAGGAACGGCGGGACCTGCGGCGGACCCCGTTCGTTTGGTGGACGGTCGACCGGAGGGGTTTCCGATCGGCCGCAGCGGGCAGCCGGGCGGCAATGGGGCGTGCGTCCCGGGTGAGGGAGTTGCAGTTCGTGAACACACACGTGTGGGCGTACCAACAGAGCTCGGGCTACCGGCCGGGCATGGACCTGACCGGCTACGAGGTGGCGGCGCCCGAGGGGCCCGTCGGCGAGGTCGACGGGCACTCCGAGGCGATCGGATCCGCCTACCTGCTGGTCCGCACCGGACCGTGGACCCGCGCGAAGGACGCGCTCCTCCCGGTCCGCGCGATCACGGGGGTCGACGAGGAGGCCCGACGGATCCTCGTCGACCTCTTCCGGGCCGAGATCGAAGAGGCCCCCGACTTCGACCGGGACAAACACTTCGGGAGCGCGGACTTCCGCTCCGAACTCAGCACGTACTACGGCTTCGCCGCGTCCCGCACCGGTCGCCCGGCCTGATCCCCCGTCCGCCCCCCGGCCGCCCCGGTCCGGCAGTTCCTGCCGCGCCGCTGCGAAGTCGGGCCGGATGGGGGAGGCTTGGGGCATGGGACGAGACCTCGCGAAGCCCGTGCACCGCGTGTCGGCGGCCTTGGTGACCGCCGCGCTGGCCTCGGGGGTGTGGGCCGCCTGGCTGGGATGGGACCAGCACCGCGACGTGCACCCCGACGGCACGACGACCGGACCGTACGCGGCCTGGCAGGTCGTCGGGCTCGTGGTGACCCTGCTGCTACCGGCGTACGCGATCGTCGCCCGCTACGGCGGCGCGGTCTACGTGCTCGGCACCACGGCCGGTCTGGGCGTCGCCGCGGGGTACGACTGGTCGGACGATTCCAGCGGTCTGTTCGTGATCGGCGTCGGGCTCGTCGTGGCGGGGAGCCTGGCCGCGACCGCCCTCGTGAGCGCCGTGGTCACCCCCATGACCCACCGCGGGACCCGGCGTCGGACGTGACCCCTCAGGTAGGGCGGGAGGGCCGGGCGGCGGTGTCCCGGCGGGTCGCCGCCGCGTCCGTGACGTCCAGGAACACCTGGTCCAGCTCCGGCCAGCGGCCGCTCACCTCGCGCCGGATCCGCACCATGGCGTCCTCCACGGTCTCGCTGTCGTAGCCCGGTGTCAGATCGACGCGCGCGGCCACCATGACCGAGCCGGGCGCCAGGCGCATCGTCAGCAGCGCGGGGACCGTGTCGATCTCCGGCTGCCGAGCCAGGAACGCGCGGACCTCCCGCTGGACCGCGGGAGCGGCGGCCTCGCCGATCAGCTGGACGCGGGCCGCCCGACCGAGCACGTAGGCGACGTAGCCGAGCAGGACGCCGATCAGGACGGAGGCGGCCGCCTCGTAGGCGATCTCACCGGTCACCATGTGCAGGGCGATGCCCGCGATGGCCAGGAGCACGCCCGCGCAGGCGGTGCCGTCCTCGGCCAGCACGGTCCGCAGGGCCGGATCGCGGCCCGCGCGGATCTCCGCCACCATGCCGCGCCCACCCGCCCGCGCCGCGCGCCGCACCTGGAACACGGCCCGGCCGAGCGAGGCCCCCTCGGCGACCAGGGCGAGGGCGAGCACGGCCAGCCCGATGACGTACCCCTCGCGCGGGGCGGAACCGCCCGAACGGAAGGCCTCGACGCCCTGGAAGACCGAGAAGCAGCCGCCGGTGACGAAGATCCCGACGGCTGCGAGCAGCGACCAGAAGAACCGTTCCATGCCGTAGCCGAAGGGGTGGCGCGCGTCCGCGGGGCGGCGACTGCGCTTGAGGGAGGCCAGGAGGAACACCTCGTTGAGGCTGTCCGCGATCGAATGGGCCGCCTCCGACAGCAGCGCCGGTGAGCCGGTCACGACTCCACCGGCGGCCTTGGCGACGCAGATGACGAGGTTGGCGGCGAGCGCGACCCACACGGTCTTACGGGTCTGCGCGTCCCGGCCGCCGCGGTCGAGCGCCGCCGGCTCCGTCATCCCCGTACGATCGCGCGCACGTTCTCGATGCTGCCGCAGTCCGCCGCGAGCTGCCGTTCGCGCTCGCGCAGGAACGCCTTGCCGAGTTCGGCCCGCCGCTCGGCGGGGACGTTCTCCCTGGCACCGTTGAGGATCGTGCGTTCCTCCTCGTCCAGGTGGTGCGAGACCGCCTTGGACAGGTCCTCCAGGCGCGCGTCCCAGACGTCGGAACCCTCGTCCTGCGAGACCTCCAGCAGCGCGAGGAGCGCCTCGTTGCCCTCGGCGTGCTCTTCGGCGCCGTGCTCCACCTCTTCGTCGTCGACGTTCTTGAACCGCTTCAGGGCGCCGTACACCTCGGCCTCCTCGGCCTCGCCGTGCGCGACGAGGAGGGCGGAGAAGGTGGCCAGGGCGCCCGCCCGATCCGCCTCGACGCTGCGCATCCGCCGGAAGAGGTCCTCCATCCTCCGGTGGTCCTTGAGGATCATGGCGACGACGTCCTGGTTCTCCTGCTCGTGCGCGGTCATGCCCGGGTACCTCCTGCTGTCGGGAATCGGCTTCGTCCGGCGCCTGCTCGATGCGCGCCGGTCCAAACCCCGTGGCGGGGGACCGGATCGCTTTCGGTTTGTTCCGGGGCGACGGGGGCAGCCGCGTCTGAGACGGAAGAGAGCCCCCGGAACGGAGGCCAGAGATGTCGACCAATTCACTGATAGCCGTCATCGTCGTGGCAGCGGTCGTCGTGATCGCGCTCACGGCACTGTTGTGGACCTTGACGAGACGACGCCACCTGCGGGAGAGGTTCGGGCCGGAGTACGAGCGCACCGTCGCGGAACGGGGCGACAAGCGGTCCGCCGAGCGCGATCTGCGCGCCCGTGAGGAACGGCACGACCGATTGGACATCAAGGAGCTGTCGGCCGGGCGCCGACACCAGTACGCGGACGAATGGAGCGGTGTGCAGCAGGAGTTCGTGGACCGGCCCGAAGGTTCCGTGGAGCGGGCGGACGAACTCGTGACCCGATTGATGGGCGAACGCGGGTACCCCACCGAGGGGTTCGACGACCAACTGCGGGACCTGTCGGTGGAGCACGGCCGCACGCTGGAGGAGTACCGGGCGGCCCATGCCGTCAAGGTGCGCAGCGGTGCGGGAAAGGCGACGACCGAGGAACTGCGCGGGGCGATGGTGCACTACCGCGCGCTGTTCGAGGAGCTGTTGTCCGACCAGAGGAGCCGGTGACGATGACGATGGACCATGAGGAACGACGGCCGGGGCGGACCTCCGGGCCCGTCCCGACGACGCAGGACCTCGCGCACGCGGCGCAGCGGCCCGAAGACCGGGACGCGGCCGTCTTCCCGGGCGAGGCCACGGCCCCTCCGGGCCGGACTTCAACCCCTGCGGGCCGAACCGCGACCCCTCCGGGCGGCGACACTGCCCCTCCGGGTGAGGCCGAGACCTCTGCGGGCCGGACCGCGACCCCTCCGGGTGGCGACACCACTGCCTCTCCGGGTGAGGCCGAGACCTCTCCGGGCAGGGACTCGGGCGGGCGGCGCGAGACCGTCGCCGGCGGCGGGGAACCGCTGCTGGGCGTGACGGACGCGGAGCGCTACCGCACCCGGTGGACGGAGATCCAGGGCCGCTTCGTGGACGAGCCCCGGGAGGCGGTCCGGTCCGCCGACACCCTGGCGGCGGAGGTCATGCAGGCCTTCGCGGGCACGCTGGCCGATCACCGCGGCGGCCTGGAGAAGCAGTGGGACCGCGGCGAGGAGGTGGCCACGGAGGACCTGCGACAGGCGATGAGGGCCTACCGTTCGCTGGTCGACCGGCTGCTCGCCACCTGAGCCGCGGGCCGGGAGCGACACGACACGACGG
>NZ_JBHWLC010000148.1:0-9492 GCF_042730635.1 Streptomyces sp. NPDC059917 | reverse complement strand
GTAGGCGGGCGATCCTCCGCCTTGCGAGGCACGGCACCAGACGCCGCGAGCCGCGCCCTTCGGGCGCCCGGCGCTACTTTCGAAACACGCCCTAGGGGGCACCCCGGAGGGCCGCTTCAGCCGCGGTCCCCGGGGCCGGCGGTCGGGTCCACCGGGGACCAGCGCAGGGACCGCCCGGTCCGGCTCCGCCGGTAGGCGCGGCCCAGGTGGTGCTGGAGACGGACGTGGCGGAACTGGTAGACGGCGCCCGCCTGGCGCAGGACCCCGCGCCGGTACGCGTCGTCCAGGAACGCGGCCGTGTCCCAGGGCAGCTTGCCGGCCATCGGCAGCCACAGCCTGGCCCGGATCACCCAGTGCCCCCACGCGGTGAAGGACAGGGCGTACGACAGCCCGCCTCCGAGGCCGACGACGGCGCCGATGCCGAGCCCGTCGCCCGTCCCCCACCGCAGGTCCTCGAACGCATGGCCCAGCAGGGACACGATCAGCCCGCCGCCGAAGGCCACCGAGAGCGCGAGCAGCGGCACCAGCACCAGGAACTGTCGCCGGACGATCGCGCGGTTGGCGGCGAGGAGACCCAGCGGGTTCGCTGCGGCGGACACGTCCAGGGGTGCTTCGAGCGCCGCCAGCAGGCCGAAGACCAGACCGGCCCCCACCCCGAAGATCAACCCGAAGCCGAGCATGTTCGTGGCCACCCACTCCAGGACCTGGCGGTTCAGCATCAGCCCGTAGGTGAGCTCCGCCTGCACCATCAGGGCGCAGGCGCATCCCAGCCCCATCACGAACCCGCCCGCCAGCACGGCGCCGAAGCGCGCCGCGAAGATCCGCACCGCCCCGCGCGGCGCCCCCGCCCCCCGTCCCGGAACGACCGGTCGCCCGCCGCCCCGCAGGCGCAGCCGCAACCGTACGTAGGCGGGCTCGAAGGTGCCGCCGCCCCTGGCGTTCATGACCGCGTACACGGAGCCGAAGGCGAGCCCGGCGGCAGGACCCATCAGGGCGCCCTGCAAGGCGGTCTCCCACGCCGACGACCGGCCGATCAGGAAACCGATCAGCCAGGCGCTGAGCGTGGTGCACACGGTGGCCGTGAGCACCACGCTCAGCACGCGCTGGCGGCTCGGCAGGAAGTCGCCGATCTCCCACCAGGCGAGGTCCTGCCGCTCCCGGTCGGGATGGGCCAGGTGGTGGGCGAGGTAGCCGAGCCACTGCTCGGCACGCTCCGGGTCCCAGCCGCGATCGCGGGGGCGGGAGCGGTAGACGGCGGGGACGAACCCCGCGAGCAGGTGCTCCTCGACGGAACTCTCGTCGGGGAACGTCCGCGGGTCCAACAGCTCGGCCGGGTCGACCCCGGGCCGATCGCCATCGCTGTACAGGGTCCGGGCCAGGGTGGTCATCAAGGGGGTGCGCAGGGCCCCGGCCAGGGCCGACGCGCCGGACCCGTCGCCGCCGCCGGACCCGGAGCCGGACCCGGCCCCCTCTCGTAATCGCTCCACCACCCCGTCCCACATGCCCCCGCCCCCGTCGCCCGTACCGCCCCCGCCGGGGCGCCGCCGGGCGGTCCGCGGCAGGTACGAGGCGACGTCCTCGGTCGTCAGGTCGGCGAGCTCGATGACGGCCGCCCACACCAGCGGCCTACCGGCCGAACCGACCGCCTCGGCGAACTCCTCGCGCCGACTGGTGAGCACGAGCGGCGCCGAGAACTCGTTCAGCCCCTCCAGGGCCGGCCCCCGCAGCCCCTCCGCGATCTCGTCGAACCCGTCCAGCACCGGCAGGACGAGATCGGCCTCGACCAGGGCGTCGGCCATCGAGCGGCCCGCCACGCGGTCCGCGAGCTGCGGGTGGTCCCGTACGAGCCGCTCCGTCACCCACGCGCGCAAGGTCGAGGCCGTGGGGTCCCAGGAGCCGATGCCGAAGATCACGGGTACGCGCTCCAGCTCGGCGCGGGACTCCAGGAAGTCCTGGACGAACCGGATGGTGAGGACCGACTTGCCCGAGCCCGCCCTGCCGAGGATCACCAGGCGCCCCGAGCGCCTGCGCCGGTAGAACGCGGCGACGGTCGGTAGGTCACCGCTCAGGTCGGCGGGCAGGGGTGCCGCGGCCCCGGGCGGCAGCCGTTCGATGTTGGCCTCGTGATCGCTGAGCGCGGGGTCGGTGCGCCGCCACCGCACCGGCAGCGGAAAGGGGTCGTGGACCCGGCGCTGCTCCTCCTCGACCCGCCAGCGGCGCCGGACCTCCACCGCCAGGTCATGGGCGGCGCGGCGGACCTCGTCCCGGACCGGCATCCCGGAGCGCGGCGCCGGTGCCGGTGGTACCTCGGCCGACGCCGACGCCGACGCCGACGGGGCCTCGCGTCCGCTCGCCAACAGCTCGGCGAGCCGCCTGCGGTCCTGCGGCCCCGCCCCGAGCGCGTCCTGCAGCTTCGCCAGCGAGAGCAGCGTCGGGTTCTGGGCCTTGCCGCCCTCCAACCTCCGGATGGTGCTCTCGCTCACCTCGGATGCGTGCGCCAACTGTTCCTGCGTCAGCCCGGACCGCTTGCGCAGGTCCTTCAACAGCACGGCGAGCTCTACGAGTCGGTCGGTCGTCATGCGGCTCCCTCCCCCCCCTCGGGGCCGGAGCGCCGGCCCGGATCGCAGGTGAGCGTAGCGGGCGGCCGCCGTTCATAGATGACCGGTGCCATGACCTGTCCCCCGACCTGCACGGATCGCACCCTCGCAGGGGGAAGAGCAGAGGAGGACAGGGATGAACTACCGCTTCTGGTGCGGCGAGTGCGGGTTCAAGACGGCCTGGGGCACCGAGTCCGTGGCCGGGCGCCGGCACGAGGACCACTACACCGCCCGGCACCCCGGTCTGCCCCTGGGCGGTCAGGTGGAGTCCGCCGCGGAGGGACCCGCCGCGGGCGGCGGCCTCGGCTGCGCCGGGATGGCCATCGCGGTCCTGCTGTTGCTCATCATCGCGGCCGCCTGCGTCCGCTGACCGAGAGGGGAGACAACCGTGCCGGGCATCGCCGTACACCGTCTCGACACAGACGACCCGAAACGCCTCGGCGACTACCGCCTGCTGTGGCGGCTCGCCTCGGGCGGCATGGGCCGGATCTACCTGGCGCGACCGAAGGGAGGGAAACGGCTGGTCGCGGTCAAGACCCTGCTCGCGCAGGGTCCGGTGCTCCCGGTCGACCGGGAGCGGTTCGCGCGGGAGGTGGAGTTGGCCCGGCGCGTCGACGGCGCGCACACCGCCCGCGTCCTCGACGCCGATCCCGACGCGCCCCGGCCCTGGATGGCCATCGAGTACGTACCGGCCCCGTCCCTCGCGGACCTCGTGCGCGAGCACGGGCCGCTCGCCGCGTGGGCGGTGCCCTCCGTGGCCGTGGGCGTGGCGCAGGCCCTGTTGTCCCTGCACGACGCCGGGATCGTCCACCGGGACGTCAAGCCGCAGAACATCCTGCTGCCGCTGACCGGCCCGCTCGTCATCGACTTCGGCATCTCGCACGCCGTGGACCGCACCCGCACCTCGCTCACCCTGGGCACCGTGGCCTTCACCTCGCCGGAGCAGGCGCGGGGCGAGGCGTCGACCGCCGCGTCGGACGTCTTCTCCCTGGGGGCGACCCTCTTCCACCTCGCCGTCGGGCGCCCGCCGTACCGGGAGGGGCTGGAGTCGGAGATGGTCCTGCTGGCCCACGTACAGGGCGGGAAGCTGGACCTGTCGGGGCTGCCCGTCCCGCTGGCACCACTGATCGAGCCGTGCCTGGATCCCGACCCGCGTCGGCGTCCCGACCCCGCCACCGTCCTGGCCACCGCCGTGGCCGCGGTGCGGCGCGGGCGGCTCTGGCTGCCGGTGGAGTGGACGGCGACGATCACCGCGTACGAGGCCCACGGCCGGGCCCTCGACCTTGCGCGCGGCCGGACCGGCTCCGCGTCGGGAACGCGCACCGCCGAGCACGCGCCGCCACCGGCCCCGCAGCCCACCGACCCGGGCGAGGCGGCCGCCCGCAAGGAACGGGAACGCCTGGCCGCGGCGGCCCGCCGGCGCCGGGCGGCGGAGGCCCGCAGGCTGGCGGAGCAGCGGGGTGGCGGGGACGTCGTGCGTCCCGGCGGTGGGCTGTCCGACGCGCGGATCGGGTGGGGGATGCTGGCCGCCTTGATCATCGGCCTCGTCCTGATGGGCGTGCAGGTGGCCACCGACCGGATGGCCGCCGAAGGGCACGCCGGACCGACCGCGCCCACCTCCGGCCAGCGCCCGACGCGCGCTCCCGTGGTCGACGACCCCGCACCGCCGTCGCCCACTCCCACCCGCGTGCCCACGCCCACGCCCACGCCGACCCCCACCCCCACTCCGACCCCCACGCCCACCCCCACTCCGACCCCCACGCCCACCCCCTCCGAGACCCGGGACTTCGTGGAAGAGGCCTACCGGGCCGTCCGCGCGGGCACCTGCCTGCCCTGGTACGACACCGGTTATCCGAACAAGTGGAACGTGAAGGACCCGCCCGGCCCCGTCGGGTGCGACACGGAGCGGGCGATGGTGCGGGTCGTCTCGGCGGGGTCGGGGACCTGTCCCAGCGGCCACGGATGGACGAGCTGGAGCTACAAGAGCATCAACCTGTGCCTGACGCGCGTCTTCCACGTCAACTACTGCGTCCTCGCGGCCAAGGGCAAGACGGACGACCGCCTCACCCTGGGCACTTTCACCGCCGTGGACTGCGCGGCCACCCGCGTACCGCTCGCCTACGACCACGTCATGGTCGTCACCGGCTGGTACCGCGCACCGGCCGCCCCGACCGTCGCGAACTGCCGCCGCAGCACGACCGACACCACCCACTACTGGATGTGGACATTGCTCGACGACGCGGTGATGGTGTGCGCGACCTACGCACGCACCGGCTGACGCCGCCCCGTCTGCCACATGAGACGGACCGGGGCCGGCCCGCCCGCCGGGGGATAATCGCCGGTGTGAGCGACGAACGAGACGACGAACGAGTCACCGGCCACGAAGCCGGAAGCCCCCCGGCCGCCGCCGAAGGCCCCCAGCCGCAGGCGATCCGCTTCTTCGGCACCACCTGGGTCGAGCACGACGGCGGGTACGGCCTGCGCCGGGCCGGTATGGCCGTGGCCTCGCTGGTGGCCGCCGTCATCGCCGCCTACCTGCTGCGCTTCGCGTACGAGGGCCTGGAGATCGGCAACGTCGGTCCCTTCCTCAGCATCTCCGTCGTCGTCCTCTTCGCGATCGCGAGCTCCATCGCCTTCGCGAAGGCGTGGGAGTCCTTCACCCGCCGCCCGGCGCCGTCCTCGGACGAGGCCTCGCTCAAGGGCCTCAAGGCCATCGGTTTCATCGGCGGTCTGATCGCGTACTTCCTGCGCTGCCTGATCGAGGCGCCCGGCGAGGGGCTGGCCCGCGCCGAGTACGAGCGCGCCCGCACCGAACACGCCCGCCGCCGGGGCGCCCGCACCGGGAACCCCGCGGCCCGCCGTCCCAAGCGCAAGAAGAAGTAGCCGGGAATGAGCGGCACGTCCCCGCGACCCGAAGGCCCTCCCGCGGACCCGCAGCAGGCCCAGCAGCAGGACCCGCCCCCGCCCCCGCCGCCCCCGGGCCCCCCGTACTGGCCGCCGCCGCCCCGGCACCCCCAGCACGAGCAGCAGCACCCGCATCCGCAGTACGCCCAGTACCAGCAGTACCCCCCGAACTGGGCGTACCCGCCCTCGCCCCTGCCGCCCACCGGTCCGCTCACGGCCCCCGCCGGCTCGTCCTACGCCGCCCTGGCCCGCAACGGCGGGCAGCGCATCCGGCGCGAGCTGGGCGGCACCGCCCTGCTCGGCGCCGCCGGTGTGGTCTGCATGATCGGGCTGTTCATAGCGGCCATGCTGCTCGCCCACGTCCTCGGCATCGCCGCCGCCGACCCGGACGGCGAGGCGGTCTTCGCCGACCCGGCCGCCGAGGTGGCGCTCGGCCTCGTCAGCCTCGGCCTCGCGATACCCGCGGTCCTGCTCGTGGTCCGCTGGATCCAGCGCCGTCCCGCCGGCACGATCTCCTCGGTCACCGGCCGACTGCGGCTCGGCTGGCTGGCCCTCTGCTCCGGCCTCGCCCTGCCCGTGCTGGGCACCCAGATCGGCCTGCTCGTGTGGTTGCTGCCGGGAGAGGGGCCCGACGGTACGGCGGCCGAGCTGTTCGCCCCGCCCGCGATGGCGACGCTGCTGCTCTCCCTGGCCGTGGTGTGGCTGCTGGTCCCCTTCCAGGCGGCCGCGGAGGAGTACCTCTTCCGGGGCTGGATCCAGCAGGCCTTCGGCGCGCACCTGCGCACCCCGTGGGTGGGCATCGCCGTCGGCTCGGTCCTCTTCGCCCTGGCCCACGGCTTCGGCCAGTGGTCGGGCTTCGCACTGCTCCTCTACTCCGCCGCCTGGTACGCCTGGCTCACCCTGCGCACCGGCGGCCTGGAGGCCGCCATCGCGCACCACATGGTGAACAACCTGCTGGCCTTCACGCTCTCCGCCCTGGCCAACGACCTGGCCAACGACGAGACGGCCGCCGACGCCCCCTGGCAGGCACTGGTCCTGGAACTCGTCGCGACCCCCCTCTACTGCCTGCTCGTCGTCAAACTGGCCGAGCGCCGCAAGATCCGCACCGTCTCCTCCTGACCGCACCGTCCCCTGACCGCACCGTCTCCTCCTCCTGACCGCACCGTCCGGGTGGTTGACGACCGGCACCCCCAGGAGCATTATTCATCACATGATGAATAACCGGGCCGACGGAGTCGCGGCCACCACTCCCGCCGTGCACGCCCGCGGCCTGACCGTCCGCCGCGGCACCGGCCGCAGCCCCCGCACGGTCCTCCACGGCATCGACTTCACCGTCCCCCGCGGCCGCATCACCGGCCTCCTCGGCCCCTCCGGCTGCGGGAAGTCCACCCTCATGCGCGCCGTGGTCGGCACCCAGGCCCAGGTCACCGGCACCCTCGACGTCCTCGGCCGCCCCGCCGGACATCCCGCACTGCGCTCGCGCATCGGCTACGTCACCCAGGCGCCCTCCGTCTACGACGACCTCAGCGTCCGGCAGAACCTCGACTACTTCGCCGCCGTCCTCGACCCCGGCCGGGCCGCGTCCGCCCGCCGCCGCGCGGACGTCGACCGCGTGATCGCCGACGTGGACCTGACCTCCCGCGCCGACGCCCTCGCCGGCAACCTCTCCGGCGGCCAGCGCAGCCGCGTCTCCCTGGCCGTCGCCCTGCTCGGCACCCCCGAGCTGCTCGTCCTCGACGAACCCACCGTCGGCCTCGACCCCGTCCTGCGCCGCGACCTGTGGAACCTCTTCCACACCCTCGCCGACAGCCGCGGCGCCACGATCCTCGTCTCCTCGCACGTCATGGACGAGGCCGAGCGCTGCCACGACCTGCTCCTCATGCGCGAGGGCCGGATCCTGGCCGAGGACACCCCGGACGCGCTGCGCGCCCGTACCGGCTCCGAGACCGTCGAAGAGGGATTCCTGCACCTCGTGGACGAGGCCAACGCCGAGGCCCGAGCCCGGGGCGCCGCCCCGGCCACCGCCGTAGGGGAGAACGAGACCCGATGAACGCCGCCCGCACCACCGCCACCGCCCTGCGCGTCCTGCGCCAGCTCCGCCACGACCCGCGCTCCATCGCCCTGATGCTGCTCGTGCCGGTCCTGATGCTGACCCTGCTGCGCTACGTCTTCGACGGGAACCCGCGCACCTTCGACAGCATCGGCGCCAGCCTCCTCGGCATCTTCCCGCTGATCACGATGTTCCTGGTGACCTCCATCGCGACCCTGCGCGAGCGCACCTCCGGCACCCTCGAACGCCTCCTCGCGATGCCCCTGGGCAAGGGCGACCTGATCGGCGGCTACGCCCTCGCCTTCGGCGCCGTGGCCGTCGTCCAGTCGCTGCTCGCCACCGGCCTCGCCCTCTGGGCCCTCGGCCTCGACATCGTCGGCTCGCCCTGGCTGCTCCTCCTGGTCGCGCTGCTCGACGCGCTCCTCGGCACCGCGCTCGGCCTCTTCGTCTCCGCCTTCGCGGCCTCCGAGTTCCAGGCCGTCCAGTTCATGCCGGCCGTGATCTTCCCGCAGCTGCTCCTGTGCGGACTCTTCGCGCCCCGCAACACCATGCAGCCGGTCCTCGAAGCGGTGTCCGACGTCCTGCCCATGTCCTACGCCGTCGACGGCATGACCCAGGTCCTCACCCACACCGACATGACCACCGACTTCGTCCGCGACGCGATCGTCGTGGCCGCCTGCGCCCTGCTGGTCCTCGCCCTCGGCGCCGCCACCCTGCGCCGACGCACCACCTGACCCCCTCGGCCCTGGTGCAAAGATGAGGCCATGACCCAGACTGTCGCCGTTCTCGGCACCGGCAAGATCGGTGAGGCCCTGCTCAGCGGGATGATCCGAGGCGGCTGGCCCGCCTCGAAGCTCCTCGTCACGGCCCGCCGTCCCGAACGAGCCGAGGAGCTCCGCACCCGCTACGGCGTCGAAGCCGTCACCAACGCAGAGGCCGCCAAGCGCGCCGACACCCTGATCCTCACGGTCAAGCCGCAGGACATGGGAAAGCTGCTCGAGGAACTGGCCCCGCACGTGCCGGCGGACCGCCTGGTCATCAGCGGCGCCGCGGGCATCCCGACCTCCTTCTTCGAGGACCGGCTCGCCGCGGGCACCCCCGTGGTCCGCGTCATGACGAACACCCCGGCCCTCGTGGACGAGGCCATGTCCGTCATCTCGGCCGGCAGCCACGCCACGGGCGCCCACCTCGCCCACACCGAGGAGATCTTCGGCGGCGTCGGCAAGACCCTGCGCGTCCCCGAATCCCAGCAGGACGCGGCCACGGCCCTGTCCGGCTCCGGCCCCGCGTACTTCTACTTCCTCGTCGAAGCCATGACGGACGCGGGCATCCTCCTCGGCCTCCCGCGCGCCCAGGCCCACGACCTGATCGTGCAGGCCGCCGTCGGCGCCGCCGTCATGCTCCGCGACAGCGGCGAACACCCGGTCAAGCTCCGCGAGGCCGTCACCTCCCCCGCCGGTACGACGATCAACGCGATCGTGGAACTGGAGAAGCACGGCGTACGGGCGGCCCTCATCGCCGCCCTGGAAGCGGCCCGCGACCGCAGCCGCGAACTCGCCACCGGCAACAGCTGACGCCACCCTCCCGCCCCTCCCTCGTCCCCGGACGGGGGAGGGCGCGGCCGGGGTTGACACTGGCGTGCGGGATCCGTAAGGTTCTTCGAGTTGTCCGAAGTGAGCTGCCGACCCCGGTCGGTCCCCGGACAGCCATCCGCCACTACACATTCGAACGAAGCGACGTACGTTGTCGTCTCTTTTTCATGCGTATTTGCGAATGAGGAATCCGTGCCCGAGTGGCACTGCCGCCGATTAGGTCGGGGGCAAGGAATCCGCTAGTGTCACACCTCGTCGGAACGGCCCAACAGCCGGGAAGACAAGCCCAACTGACTGGGAGTCAGGCCCGAAAGGATCTGATAGAGTCGGACTCGCCGGAAAGGGAAAC
>NZ_JBHWLC010000147.1:0-9579 GCF_042730635.1 Streptomyces sp. NPDC059917 | reverse complement strand
CTCAGCACCCGGCCCCGCTCGGGGGACCGGGTGCTGAGGGCGCGCCGCTCGCTCAGGCCTGCGCGGGAAGCATCGGCTGGCCGCCGCCGGTGCCCGGCTCCAGTGCGTCCAGGGCCCGCCGCAAACCGGTCAGTTTCCGCTCCAGATGGGCCGCGGTCGCGACCACCGCCGGATCGGCCGCCTCCTCGCCGAGTTGCTTGGTGAGCGCCTCGGCCTGCTCCTCGACCGCCGCGAGCCGGGCGGACAGCTCGGCCAGCAGGCCCGCCGTCTCCTTGCCCTCGACCCCGCCGGACCCGCCGCCCTCCAGCTGGAGCCGCAGCAGCGAAGCCTGCTCCCGCAGCTGGCAGTTCTTCGTGTACAGCTCGACGAAGACCGAGACCTTGGCCCGCAGCACCCACGGGTCGAAGGGCTTGGAGATGTAGTCCACCGCACCGGCGGCGTAGCCGCGGAAGGTGTGGTGCGGACCGTGGTTGATCGCGGTGAGGAAGATGATCGGGATGTCCCGGGTCCGCTCCCGCCGCTTGATGTGCGCGGCCGTCTCGAAGCCGTCCATCCCGGGCATCTGCACGTCCAGCAGGATGACCGCGAAATCGTCCGTCAGCAGCGCCTTGAGCGCTTCCTCCCCCGACGACGCCCTGACCAGTGTCTGATCGAGCGCGGAGAGGATGGCCTCCAGCGCCAGCAGATTCTCCGGCCGGTCGTCGACCAGGAGGATCTTGGCCTTCTGCACCATGCCCTGTCCTCCTCGCCCCGGCATGGGGCCTCCCCGGCTCCTGGCCACAGCGCTCGACCCGGGTCCCGCCCCTGCGGGCGGCTTCCGTGCGCCGTCCGTCCTTGTGCCGGTCATCGTAGCCCCAGTCCCGAGATCGCCACACCCTGTCACCAAGATGTCACTGTGCACGAAGCAGAAACGGTGTGGGGGAGCAGAAGGTTCCCCGTATATCGCCCTCCCACACCGATGTGGACACACTGAGTCAGCAATTGATACCTCTTCGCCGCTCCGCCGATCACTTTCCGCGCATCCACTGTTCCATCACCGACAACAGGAAGTCGGGATCGACGGGCTTGGTGACATAGTCGGAAGCACCGGAGTCGATCGCCTTCTCCCGGTCGCCCTTCATCGCCTTCGCCGTCAGCGCGATGATCGGCAGCCCCGCGAACTGCGGCATCCGCCGGATCGCCGACGTCGTCGCGTAGCCGTCCATCTCCGGCATCATGATGTCCATCAGAACGACCGTCACGTCGTCGTGCTGCTCCAGCACTTCGATGCCCTCGCGCCCGTTCTCCGCGTACAGCACCGCCAGGCCGTGCTGCTCCAGCACGCTGGTCAGCGCGAAGACGTTGCGGACGTCGTCGTCGACGATGAGCACCTTCTCGCCGTGGAAGTCGTACGTCCGGGGCACGACCGGAAGCTCGTCCTCCGCACCACCCCAGTCGTCCTCGAACCCCTGCGCGCCGTTCTGCGCGCCCGGCTCGCCCACGACCTTGCGGCGCCGCCGGAACAGCGTCGCCCCGCCGTGCCCCTGCCCCCCGGCCTGCGCACCGCCTCCCGACGCGCCCGCGGGCAGCGCCGCGGCGGGCCGCACCGGCGTCGCCGCCACCGCGGCCATCGGCGCCGCCGGCAGCGAGGGCGGCGCCGGAAGCACCGGGGCCACCTCGGCGGCCCGGCGGTAGAGGTCCCCGCGGCCACCGGGCGCGGGCTGCGCGTAGCCCTGCGGCGGCAGCTCGCTCGGGTGCAGCGGCAGGTACAGCGTGAAGGTGGAACCGCGCCCCGGCTCACTGGCCGCGTGGATCTCGCCGCCCAACAGCCGGGCGATCTCCCGGCTGATGGAGAGCCCGAGCCCGGTGCCGCCGTACTTGCGGCTCGTCGTGCCGTCCGCCTGCTTGAACGCCTCGAAGATCACCAGCATCTTGCTCGCCGCGATCCCGATCCCGGTGTCGGTCACCGAGAAGGCGATCAGGTCCGCGTCCGCCTCGCGCAGCGAACCGGCCTCCAGCAACTGCTCCCGGATCGCCTGCGGCACGTCCGCCCCGGCGGGCCGGATCACCAGCTCCACCGCGCCGCCGTCGGTGAACTTCACCGCGTTCGACAGCAGGTTGCGCAGCACCTGCAACAGCCGCTGCTCGTCCGTGTGCAAGGTGGCCGGCAGCTCCGGCGAGACCCGCACCGAGAAGTCCAGGCCCTTCTCCGCCGTCAGCGGCCGGAAGGTGGCCTCCACGTAGTCCACGAGCTGGACCAGCGCGATCCGCGTCGGCGAGACGTCCATCTTGCCCGCCTCGACCTTCGACAGGTCCAGGATGTCGTTGATCAGCTGGAGCAGGTCCGAACCCGCCCCGTGGATGGTCTCGGCGAACTCCACCTGCTTGGGCGAGAGGTTCTCGTCCGCGTTGTCCGCGAGCAGCTTGGCCAGGATCAGCAGCGAGTTGAGCGGGGTGCGCAGCTCGTGCGACATGTTCGCCAGGAACTCGGACTTGTAGCGCATCGAGACCGCGAGCTGCTCGGCGCGCTCCTCCAGGACCTGCCGGGCCTCCTCGATCTCGGTGTTCTTCACCTCGATGTCCCGGTTCTGCTGGGCCAACAGCTCGGCCTTCTCCTCCAGTTCCGCGTTGGCGGCCTGGAGCGCCTTCTGCCGGTTCTCCAACTCGTCGGAGCGCTCGCGCAGCTGCTCCGTCATCTCCTGCGACTGCTTGAGCAGCATCTCCGTCTTGGAGTTGACGCTGATCGTGTTCACGCTCGTGCCGATCATCTCGGCGATCTGGCTGAGGAAGTCCTTCTGGATCTGCGTGAACGGCTGGAAGGACGCCAGCTCGATGACGCCGAGCAGGTTCCCCTCGAACAGCACGGGCAGCACGATCACGTGCGCCGGCGGCGCCTCGCCCAGCCCCGAGGAGATCTTGAGGTATCCGGGCGGGGTGTTCTCCACCAGGATCGTCCGCTTCTCCTCGGCGACGGTCCCGATCAACCCCTCCCCCGGCCGGAAGGACGTCGGCATCGAGCCGCCCGCGTAGGCGTAACTGCCGCGCATCCGCAGCTCGTACGGGCCGTCCTGACCGCCGTCGGCGCCGAGCTCGGTGGCCGCGCCGGACGGCAGCGCAAGGAAGAAGGCGCCGTGCTGCGCGGAGACCACCGGGGTCAGCTCGCTCATGATCAGCGAGGCCACGTCGTCCAGCTCGCGGCGACCCTGCATGAGGGCCGAGATCCGCGCCAGGTTGCCCTTGAGCCAGTCCTGCTCCTTGTTGGCCAAGGTGGTGTCGCGCAGGTTGGCGATCATCGTGTTGATGTTGTCCTGGAGGACCTGGATCTCGCCCGCCGCGTCCACGTCGATCTTGAGGTTCAGATCGCCGCGGGTCACCGCGGTGGCCACGGCCGCGATGGCGCGCACCTGCCGGGTGAGGTTCCCGGCCATCTCGTTCACCGATTCCGTGAGGTCCCGCCAGGTGCCGTCGACGTCCCGGACGCGGGCCTGGCCGCCCAGGATCCCCTCGGTGCCCACCTCGCGGGCCACCCGCGTCACCTGGTCCGCGAAGGAGGACAGCTGGTCGACCATCGTGTTGATGGTGGTCTTCAACTCCAGGATCTCGCCCCGGGCGTCGATGTCGATCTTCTTGGTCAGGTCGCCCTTGGCGATGGCGGTCGTGACCATGGCGATCTGGCGCACCTGACCGGTGAGGTTGGAGGCCATGAAGTTCACCGAATCGGTGAGGTCCTTCCAGGTCCCCGAGACCCCGGGCACGTGCGCCTGGCCGCCGAGGCGGCCCTCCGTACCCACCTCGCGGGCCACCCGGGTCACCTCGTCGGCGAAGGACGACAGGGTCTTGACCATGGTGTTGACCGTGTCCGCGAGCTGCGCGACCTCGCCGCGCGCCTCGACCGTGACCTTCTTCGTCAGATCGCCGTTGGCGACCGCCGCCGAGACCTGCGAGATGTTGCGCACCTGCGACGTCAGGTTGTTGGCCATCAGGTTGACGTTGTCGGTGAGGTCCTTCCAGATGCCGGTCACCCCGCGCACCCGGGCCTGGCCGCCGAGGATGCCTTCGGAGCCCACCTCGCGCGCCACCCGCGTCACCTGCTCGGCGAAGGAGGACAGCTGGTCGACCATCGTGTTGACGGTCGTCACCAGCTCCAGGATCTCGCCCTTGGCATCGACCGTGATCTTCTTCGACAGGTCGCCCATCGCGACCGCCGTGGTCACCTCGGCGATGTTGCGGACCTGCGAGGTCAGGTTGTTCGCCATGAAGTTGACCGACTGGGTGAGGTCCTTCCAGGTGCCGGAGACCCCCTTCACCTCGGCCTGGCCGCCCAGGATCCCCTCGGTGCCCACCTCCCGGGCCACCCGGGTGACCTGCTCCGCGAAGTTGGAGAGCTGGTCGACCATGGTGTTGAGGGTGTTCTTGAGCTCCAGGATCTCGCCCCGGGCGTCCACGTCGATCTTCTGCGACAGGTCGCCGCGCGCCACCGCCGTGGCCACCTGCGCGATGTTGCGGACCTGCGAGGTCAGGTTCCCGGCCATGCCGTTCACCGAGTCGGTCAGGTCGCGCCACACGCCGGCCACGCCGGGCACCTGCGCCTGACCGCCGAGACGGCCCTCCGTACCCACGTCCCGGGCCACCCGGGTCACCTGCTCGGCGAAGGCGGAGAGCTGGTCGACCATCGTGTTGATGGTGTTCTTGAGCTCCAGGATCTCGCCGCGCGCGTCCACGTCGATCTTCTGCGACAGGTCGCCGCGCGCCACCGCCGTCGTCACCTGCGCGATCTGGCGCACCTGGGACGTCAGGTTCCCGGCCATGAAGTTGACCGAGTCGGTCAGCTCCTTCCAGGTGCCGGACACCCCCTCCACCCGGGCCTGACCGCCGAGGCGGCCCTCCGTACCCACGTCCCGGGCCATCCGCGTGACCTGGTCGGCGAAGGACGACAGCTGGTCCACCATCGTGTTCACGGTGTTCTTCAACTGGAGCATCTCGCCGGAGACGTCCACGGTGACCTTCTGCGACAGGTCGCCGTTGGCCACCGCCGTCGTCACCTGCGCGATGTTGCGGACCTGGCCGGTGAGGTTGCGGAAGGCGGTGTTCACCGAGTCGGTGAGGTCCTTCCAGGTCCCCGCAGCGCCCGGTACCTGCGCCTGCCCGCCCAGCTCGCCCTCGACGCCGACCTCGCGGGCCACCCGCGTCACCTCGGAGCCGAAGGACTGGAGCTGGTCGACCATCGTGTTGACGGTGTTCTTCAGCTCCAGCATCTCGCCGGCCACGTTCACCGTGACCTTCTGCGACAGGTCGCCGTTCGCGACCGCCGTCGTCACCTGCGCGATGTCGCGCACCTGCGTGGTGAGGTTGCGGAAGACCGTGTTCACCGAGTCGGTGAGGTCCTTCCAGGTCCCCGCAGCGCCCGGCACCTGCGCCTGCCCGCCGAGCAGACCCTTCGCACCGACCTCGCTCGCCACCCGGGTGACCTCGTCCGCGAAGGTCCGCAGCGTCTCGGTCATCTGGTTGATCGTTTCGGCGAGCTGCGCCACCTCGCCGCGCGCGCTCACCGTGACCTTCTGCGACAGGTCCCCGTTGGCCACCGCGGTCGTCACCTGGGCGATCCCGCGCACCTGCGCGGTCAGGTTCCCCGCCATGGTGTTGACCGAGTCCGTCAGGTCCTTCCACACGCCCGCGACCCCGGGCACCTTCGCCTGGCCGCCCAGCTCGCCCTCGGTCCCCACCTCGCGGGCGACGCGCGTCACCTCGGAGGAGAAGGACGACAGCTGGTCCACCATCGTGTTCACGGTGTTCTTCAGCTGGAGCATCTCACCGGCCACGTGCACGGTGACCTTGCGCGACAGGTCGCCCTTGGCCACCGCCGTCGTGACGAGAGCGATGTCACGCACCTGGGCGGTGAGCCGGTACGCCATGGTGTTGACGGAGTCGGTCAGGTCCTTCCAGGAACCGGACATACCGCGCACCTGGGCCTGGCCGCCGAGCTTGCCCTCGGTGCCCACCTCCAGCGCCACCCGGGTCACCTCGTCGGTGAACGCCGACAGCTGGTCGACCAGGTTGTTGACCGTCCGCCCGATCTTGAGGAACTCGCCGCGCAACGGGTGCCCGGTGCCCTCGGCCGCCTGCGTCCGCAGGTCCATCCGCTGGTCCAGGTCACCGTCGGCGACCGCCGAGAGCACCCGGCCCACCTCGGAGACCGGCCGCGCCAGGTCGTCCACGAGCTGGTTCGAGGCGTCGATCGCGGCCGCCCAGGAGCCCTCGCAGGCCCCCGTCTCCAGCCGCTCGCTCAGCTTGCCCTCGCGCCCGACCATCCGCCGGACCCGGGACAGCTCTCCGGTCAGGTGGAGGTTGCGGTCGGCGACCTCGTTGTAGACGGCGGCGATCTCCGCCATCACACCGTCGCCGGACACCGTCAGCCGCTTGCGGAAGTTCCCGTCCCGCATCGACACCAAAGCCGTGAGCAGGCGGTTCAACGCGGCGGTGTCGACCTCGGTCGTACTCCCCCGCCGGGACCGTCCGCCCTTCGCACGCGCACCTGTCCTGCGCGTCGCTACGCCAGACTCCACCGTGTCCCTCCCGAAAGGGTCGACCGCACCACCGGGTCCTGACTCCACGCGACCCGGCTCTTCAAGCCTGCCCAGTGTTTCACCCCCGCCGAACCAGGCCATAACACTTCGGCACCTTCGCACACGGTCCACACCCTGTGGGGGGAATACCCGACGACCGCACCGCGCCGCCCGCGAAGGTAAGTAACCTGGCACCCGATGTCCAACCGCGTCGGAGGAGACTTGTGATCACGGCACGGGCCGCTGCCAGCTTCGACCCCCTAGGGCGCTCGGTCGCCGCCGCCCGCGCCTTCGTCCGCGACGCCCTCCAGGGCTGGGGCTTCTCGGACATCGTCGACGACGCGGTGGTGCTCACCAGCGAGCTGGTCACCAATGCCGTGGTGCACGCCGGAACCCGCGCCGAGGTCCTGTGCCTGCGCGCCGAGGACGGCGTCCGGGTCGAGGTCGCCGACCGCTATCCGGAACGCGCCCTGCCGCTGGAGTACCCCGGCGAGCGGCCCTACGCCGACCCGGACCGCGAGAGCGGCCGCGGCCTGATGCTCTGCGCGGCCCTCGCCACCCGCTGGGGCGTCGAGTACACCGCCACCCACAAGCACGTGTGGTTCCGCCTCGACCTGCCGGACCGTCCGGTCGGTACCCGCTCCGCGGGCCCGGTCGTCCCCGACCAGCTGCTCCCGCTCGCCGACAGCCGCGTACGGGTCGCCGTCGTCCAGATCGACGCGGCGGACCAGGTCACCGCCTGGAACGAGGACGCCGAGCACATCTTCGGCCACCCGGCCGAGAAGGCCGTCGGCCGCCCCCTCGCCGAGCTCGCCGCCTGGCCGCAGACCCCCGGCACCGGCACCGGCATCGCCGAGGCCCTGCGCCTGTCCCGCTGGGAGGGCAGCTACGGCATCCGCGGCGCCGACGGCCGGGTCATCCCCGTCTACGCCTCCCACCTGCGCGTCCGGGACGCCCACGGCGAGCCCTCGATCGTCTGCCTGCTCGTCCACGACGACGAGCGCGCCCTGCTCCAGACCCCTGTCAGGGTCCCGGCCGACGGCGCCGCCCTCAGCGAGCCGCGCACCGCCGACCCCTTCGAGATCTTCATCGGCTCCCCCGCCCCCGACGACCTCGACGGCCTGCTCCAGCGCACCGTGGAACGCGCCCGCGACCTCCTGGACGCCGACTCCGCCTTCCTCCTGCTGGCCACCGACGACGAGACCGAGCTGGAGGTACGGGCCACCACGGGCCTGCCCTCGACCCGCCAGCGCTTCGCCCGGGTCCCCGTCGAGGCGGGCACCAACCGGTACGGCTCCGCCCGGATGCCCGCGGTCCACGACGACCTCGCCGCCGTGCCCGGCGCCGTCCCGCTGCTCGAATCCACCGGCATGCGCTCCGCGGTCACCGTCCCGCTCAAGGTCGAGGGCCGCCTGACCGGCTCCCTCGGCATCGCCGCCGAAGGCCCGGACCGCTACTCCAACGAGGACGCCCTGCGCCTCCAGTTCGCGGCCGACCGGATCGCCCTGGCCGTCGAATCCGCCCGCCTCGGCGAGCTGGAACGGCTGCGCCGCGGTTCGCTCTCCTTCCTCGTCGAGGCCTCCGACCTGCTCGCGGGCACCCTCGACCGGGACCAGACCCTGGCCCTGATGGCCCAGATGACCGTCCCGACCCTGGCCACGTGGTGCGCCGTCTACACCATCGCCGACCAGTCCTCGGACCCGTTCCTGTCCTTCGTCCTGCACGAAGACGAGGAGCGCATCGACGACCTCAAGGTCCTGCTGTCCCGCGTCACCCCGCCCGAGGCCCTCCCCGAATCCGGTGCGTGCGCCTGGCCCGAGGCCTCCGTCGCGGTCGGCGGCGAGACCGTCGTACTGCCCCTGCGGGCCCGCAACCGGGTCATCGGCCTGCTCACCCTGGGCAAGCCCAGCGAGGACCACTTCCGCCACGAGATCCTCGAACTGGCCGAAGACCTCTCCCGCCGGGCGGCCCTGGCCCTCGACAACGCCCGGCTGTACTCCGAGCGCACCGCGATCAGCCGCTCCCTCCAGCGCAGCCTGCTGCCGCCGGGCTCGCCGGCCATCCCCGGCATGGAGGTCGAGGTCATCTACCGCGCCGCCGGCGAGGGCAACGAGGTCGGCGGCGACTTCTACGACGTCTTCCCGATCCGCCCCGGGGTGTACGGCTTCGCCATCGGCGACGTGTGCGGTACGGGCCCGGAGGCGGCGGCGGTCACCGGCCTCGCCCGGCACGCGCTGCGCCTGCTGGCCCGCGAGGGCCTCGGCGGCCCGGCCGTCCTGGAGCGCCTCAACGCAGCCATCCTCGACGAGGGCGCCCGCAGCCGCTTCCTCACCCTGCTCTACGGCGAACTGCACCCGCAGCCCGACGGCAGCGCCCTGATGAAGGTCGTCTGCGCGGGCCACCCGCTCCCGCTCCGGCTGCGCCCGAACGGCGAGGTCGTACCGGCCGCGGACCCGCAGCCCCTGCTGGGCGTGATCGAGGACCTGGACCTCTACGAGCAGACCCTGACGCTGGACCCGGGAGACGTCCTGCTCTGTGTCACCGACGGCGTCACCGAACGCCGGGAGGGCACCAGGATGCTGGGCGACGACGGCCTCACCGAGGTCCTCACCACGTGTACCGGTCTCACCGCCGGCGCGGTCGCGGCCCGTGTGCTGCGCGCGGTGGAACGCTTCGCCGCGGAGCCCGCCTCGGACGACATGGCCATCCTCGCCCTCCGCGTCCCCCAGCCCCAGGCCGGCGACTGAGCACTCCACCGACGGTCGGTCCGGGGCCCTGTCGGGCCCCACCGACCGTCGGATCCGATGGGATCGGGTCCTGAACGCAAAAAAGGCCCCCGCCAAATGGCGGGGGCCTTTTTCTTTGGAGCCCTTTAACGGAATCGAACCGTTGACCTTCTCCTTACCATGGAGACGCTCTACCGACTGAGCTAAAAGGGCGGGTTGTTCGGCGGCGTCCTACTCTCCCACAGGGTCCCCCCTGCAGTACCATCGGCGCTGAAAGGCTTAGCTTCCGGGTTCGAAATGTAACCGGGCGT
>NZ_JBHWLC010000146.1:0-9771 GCF_042730635.1 Streptomyces sp. NPDC059917 | reverse complement strand
GGGTGCGCACAGCGCACCGGGCCACCCCCGTTCGTACAGGTCCTAGCAGCCGAGCAGGCGGCTGCCGAGGTAGCTCTGGATCTGGTCCAGGGAGACGCGCTCCTGCTTCATGGTGTCGCGCTCGCGCACGGTCACCGCGTTGTCGTCCAGGGTGTCGAAGTCGACGGTGACGCAGAACGGCGTACCGATCTCGTCCTGGCGACGGTAGCGGCGGCCGATGGCGCCCGCGTCGTCGAACTCGATGTTCCAGTTCTTGCGCAGGTCGGCGGCGAGGCCCTTGGCCTTCGGCGAGAGCTTCTCGTTGCGCGACAGCGGCAGCACCGCGACCTTGACCGGCGCCAGGCGCGGGTCGAAGCGCATCACGGTGCGCTTCTCCATGGCGCCCTTGGCGTTCGGGGCCTCGTCCTCGTTGTACGCGTCGAGCATGAAGGCGAGCATCGCGCGGTTCACACCGGCGGCCGGCTCGATGACGTACGGGGTGTAGCGCTCGCCCGACTCCTGGTCGTGGTAGGTCAGGTTCGCGCCCGAGGCCGCGGAGTGGGCCTTGAGGTCGTAGTCGGTGCGGTTGGCCACGCCCTCCAGCTCGGAGAACTCGTTGCCACCGAAGTTGAAGCGGTACTCGATGTCAGCGGTGCGCTTCGAGTAGTGGGACAGCTTGTCCTTCGGGTGGTCGTACCAGCGGATGTTCTCCTCGCGGATGCCGAGGTCGCGGTACCAGTTCCACCGCTCCTGCATCCAGTACTCCTGCCACTGCTCGTCCTCGCCCGGCTTGACGAAGAACTCCATCTCCATCTGCTCGAACTCGCGCGTGCGGAAGATGAAGTTGCCCGGCGTGATCTCGTTGCGGAAGGACTTGCCCATCTGGGCGATGCCGAAGGGGGGCTTCTTGCGGGAAGTCACCTGCACCTGGGCGAAGTTGGTGAAGATGCCCTGGGCGGTCTCCGGGCGCAGGTACGCGACGGAACCGGCGTCCTGGGTCGGGCCGAGGTGGGTCTGGAGCATGCCGGAGAACTGCTTGGGCTCGGTGAACTGACCCTTGTTGCCGCAGTTGGGGCAGTTGATGTCGGCCAGGCCGTTGGCGGGGAGGCGGTTGTGCTTCGCCTCGTACGCCTCCTCCAGGTGGTCGGCGCGGTAACGCTTGTGACAGGAGGTGCACTCGGTCAGCGGGTCCGAGAAGGTCGCGACGTGGCCCGAGGCCTCCCAGACCTCGCGGGCGAGGATCACCGAGGAGTCGAGGCCGACGATGTCCTCACGGCCGGTGACCATCGAACGCCACCACTGGCGCTTGATGTTCTCCTTCAGCTCGACACCCAGCGGGCCGTAGTCCCAGGCAGCCCTGGAGCCGCCGTAGATCTCACTGCACGGGAAAACGAAGCCACGGCGCTTGCTCAGGCTGACGATGGTTTCGATCTTGTCGGCGGCCACGGTGCTCTCTTCATTACGAGGACGAACGGCGAAGCCTTTAGGTTACCGGCGCGCCCACCCCCTCCTTCAAATCGGATCCCCTTAGAGCGGCCGAGGGGGTTCCGCCACCCCGCTTGTTGACAATCGTTTCCATCTTTGATGAAAATGGATGTCATGAACGTACGACGCCTCATACCCACCACCGCCCTCGCCACCGCCGCGGCCCTCGGCGCAGCGGCCCTCACCGGCTGCTCCGGCACCGCCGCCGCGGGCACCGACAAGGACGGCAGACTCAGCGTGATGGCGTCGTTCTACCCGATGCAGTTCCTCGCCGAGCAGATCGGCAAGGACCACGTGAAGGTCGACTCCCTGACCAAGCCCGGCGTCGAACCGCACGACCTGGAGATCACCCCCCAGCAGACCGCCCGCCTCGGCGAGGCCGGCCTCGTCGTCTACCTCAAGAGCCTGCAGCCCGCCGTCGACAAGGCCGTCGCGCAGACCCCCGCCAAGAACGTCGTCGACGCCGCCACCCTCACCAAGCTGGAGGTGCACGACGCCTCCGGCCACGACCACGCCGAGGGCGAAGCGGACCACGACCACGACCACGGCGGCACGGACCCGCACGTCTGGCTCGACCCGGTCAAGTACGCGGAGATCGCCAAGGGCGTCGGCGCCGCGATGGAGAAGGCCGACCCGGGCCACGCGGCGGACTACAAGAAGAACACCGACGACCTCGTGGCCAAACTGGGCGCGCTGGACACCGAGTTCAAGGACGGCCTGAAGAACACGGCCTCCAAGACCTTCATCACCACCCACTCCGCCTTCGGCTACCTCGCCGCGCGCTACGGCCTCGACCAGGAGGGCATCTCCGGCGTCGACCCCGAGTCCGAGCCGACCCCCGCCCGGATGAAGCAGCTCCAGGACGTCGCGAAGAAGGACAATGTGACGACCGTGTTCTTCGAAGCGCTGGCCAGCGACAAGACGGCCAAGACGCTCGCCCGCGACACGGGACTGAAGACCGACGTCCTCGACCCGCTCGAGGGAATCACCGACACGTCCCAGGGCGCTGACTACTTCGCGATCATGCGGTCCAACCTCAAGAACCTGCAGAAGGCGCTCGGCAACAAGTAATGGCAGCAGTAGCAGCAACGGAGGCGCGAGCCATGGAATCCACGGCAGCCGCGACAGCGGCGGAGCAGCCCGTCATATCCCTGCGCGGGGCCACGGCCACGCTCGGTTCGCGCCCCGTGCTGCGCGGGATCGACCTCACCGTGCGGCGCGGTGAGGTCGTCGCCCTGCTCGGCGCCAACGGCTCCGGCAAGTCCACGGCCGTGCGCGCCGTCGTCGGCCAGGTCCCGCTGACCTCCGGCACGCTCTCCCTCTTCGGTACGGACCTCAGGCGCTTCCGGCAGTGGTCGCGCATCGGGTACGTCCCCCAGCGCACCACCGCCGCCAGCGGCGTCCCGGCCACCGTGCGCGAGGTCGTCTCCGCCGGCCGCCTGGCCCTCACCCGCTTCGGACGGCTGCGCGCCGCCGACAAGGCGGCCGTGGAGCGCGCCCTCGCCCTGGTGGACATGGACGGCTTCGCCGACTCCTCGGTGAACGCCCTCTCCGGCGGCCAGCACCAGCGCGTGCTCATAGCCCGGGCCCTCGCCGTGGAGCCCGAGCTCCTGATCATGGACGAGCCGATGGCGGGCGTCGACCTCGCCAACCAGGAGGTCCTCGCGAACGCCCTGCGCGGCCAGGTGGAGGCCGGGACCACCGTCCTGCTCGTCCTGCACGAGCTGGGCCCGCTGGAGCCCCTCATCGACCGGGCCGTCGTCCTGCGCGACGGCTGCGTCACGCACGACGGACCGCCCCCCGAGGCCCTGGGCCAGCACGCGCTGCCCGGCCACGACCACGTACACCCCCACGCGGCCCACGACGCCGAACCGATCCGGACGGGACTGCTGAGCTGATGGACCTCCTCGCCTACCCCTTCATGCAGCGGGCGCTGATCGCCGCGGCCCTCGTCGGCATCACGGCCCCCGCCATCGGCACGTACCTCGTCCAGCGCCGCCAGGCGGTCATGGGCGACGGCCTCGGCCACGTGGCCATGACCGGTGTCGCGCTCGGCTTCCTGCTCCAGAGCAGCCCCGTCTGGATGGCCACGCTGGTCGCCGTCGTCGGCGCCGTCGGCATGGAGCTGATCCGCGCGCGCGGCAGGACCAGCGGCGACGTCGCGCTCGCGATGCTCTTCTACGGCGGCCTGGCGGGCGGCGTGATGATCATCAACTTGGCCCCGGGCGGCTCCACCGCCAAGCTGCTGGGCCCGATGTTCGGCTCGATCGCCGCGGTCGCGCCCGAGGACGTCACCGCGATGGCGATCCTGTCCGCCCTCGTCCTGGCCGTCACCATCGGCCTGCGCCGCCAGCTCTTCGCGGTCTGCCAGGACGAGGAGTTCGCACGGGTCGCCGGCCTGCCGGTGCGCTTCCTGAACCTGCTGATCGCGATCACCGCGGCCGTCACCGTCACCGTCGCCATGCGCATCGTCGGCCTGCTGCTGGTCAGCGCCATGATGGTGATCCCGGTCGCGGCCGCCCAGCGGCTCACCCGCGGCTTCGCCGCCACCCTGGGCCTGGCCATGGCCATCAGCCTCACGATCTCGCTGACCGGCACGGCGGCGACGTACTACATCGACGTCCCCTCGGGCGCGATGATCGTCCTCCTCGCCATCGCCGTCTTCCTCGTGCTCTCGCTCGTCGCCACCCCGCTCGCCCGGCGGCGGGCCCGGGCCGCGCGCGCCACCGAACAGGTCTGCACCCAGGACGACGTGAAGGTCCAGTAGCGCTCCGGACGGGGCGCCCGGGACCGCCGGACTGGCACAATGGCACGACGGCCCTAGACGAGGAGGACCCGGTGGCGACTGCCCCTGGCGAGATGAACACCGCGCCAGTACGAGGGCGCTCGACCCGGCAGCGGGCCGCCGTCGCGGCCGCGCTGGACGAGGTGGACGAGTTCCGCAGCGCCCAGGAACTGCACGACATGCTCCGGCACCGCGGCGACTCCGTGGGCCTGACCACCGTCTACCGCACCCTGCAGTCCCTGGCCGACGCGGGCGAGGTCGACGTGCTGCGCACCAGCGACGGCGAATCCGTCTACCGGCGCTGCTCCACCGGCGAACACCACCACCACCTGGTCTGCCGCAAGTGCGGCAAGGCCGTCGAGGTGGAGGGCCCGGCCGTGGAGAAGTGGGCCGAGACCATCGCCGCCGAGCACGGCTACGTGAACGTCGCCCACACCGTGGAGATCTTCGGCACCTGCGCGGACTGCGCCGCGGCGGGCTGATCCGGCGCCGGCGGCCGGCTCAGCGCCGCCGCAGGTTCCGGTCGAGGATCGCCCGCAGCCGCTCCAGGTCGGCGGGGTCCGCGACCCCGCGCTTGGGGAGCACCGTCATGGCCACGGAACGCTTGTCGGCGCTCAACATGACGAACGTCGCGGGCGTTTCCACGTAGGTCGGTTGCAGCGCCCAGGCGATCCGCGTCTCGCTGTCCGCCGTGGTCACCCGCAGCCCGGCGTCACCGACCACGGCCCGGGTCTCCCCCATCCTGGCCAGCAGGCCGCCCATGGCGCGCGCCGTGAGCTGCGGCCCGTAGAACGCCAGGGCCAGCATCAGCAGCCCGGCGCACGGGAACAGCAGCCGCGAGGCGTCCAGCGGCCCCTTCGCGAACAGCGCCAGGCCGCTGATCGAGGTGATCAGCAGTCCGGCGCTCAGCAGCAGCCACCGCTGGAACCGCCCGGAGCCCGTGTGCCGGGCCCGGGCGCGCAGCGCCTCGGCCAGGTCCTGCGTGGTGGGCCGGTAGACGAGTTCCACGGATCGCTCCGCCCCGCCGTCACCGGCCCCCGCGCCCATGTCGTGCGCCCGATCCCCACCCGTGTCCATGGCGGTGAGGATAGGGCCCGATCAGCCCGGCTGTCCGGCGATTTCCGGCGTGTTCGGCAGCGCCCCGCCGAACCGGCGGTCGCGCTGCGCGTACTCCAGGCAGGCCGCCCAGAGGTTGCGCCGGTCGAAGTCCGGCCACAGCACGTCCTGGAAGACCATCTCGGCGTAAGCGCTCTGCCAGAGCAGGTAGTTGGAGGTCCGCTGCTCACCGCTGGGCCGCAGGAAGAGGTCCACGTCCGGCATGTCCGGGTAGTACATGTACTTCGCGAAGGTCTTCTCGTTGACCTTCGACGGGTCCAGGCGGCCCGCCGCCACGTCGCGGGCGATCGCCTGCGCCGCGTCCGCGATCTCCGCCCGCCCGCCGTAGTTCACGCAGAAGTACAGCGTCATCGCGTCGTTGTCGACGGTCTGCTCCTGCGCGACCTGGAGTTCCTGGACGACCGACTTCCACATCTTCGGCATGCGGCCGACCCAACGGATGCGGATGCCCAGCTCGTTCATCTCGTCGCGGCGGCGCCGGATGACGTCCCGGTTGAAGTTCATGAGGAAGCGCACCTCGTCGGGCGAGCGCTTCCAGTTCTCCGTCGAGAAGGCGTACAGGGAGAGGTTCTTGACCCCCATCTCCAGGCAGCCCTTGAGCACGTCGAGCACCACGCCCTCGCCGACCTTGTGCCCCTCGGTGCGCGGCAGGCCGCGCTCCTTGGCCCAACGGCCGTTGCCGTCCATGACGACCGCGACGTGGTTCGGGACCAGTTCGCCGGGAATCTTCGGCGGGCGCGCACCGGACGGGTGCGGCTCCGGAAGCTTGTAGTCCCTGCGGCTGCGTCCCAGGATCCCGCGTCGTGCCATGTGTCCAGCTCCTATTTCTCGACGTATCGCAGGGAGCGTAGCCCGCGCTCCAGATGCCAGTGCAAATAGGCGGAGACCAAGCCGCTCCCCTCCCGGACGTGGCGCGCCTCGCAGGCGTCCGCGTGCGCCCAGTCCCCGGTGAGCAGGGCGCTGAGCAGTCCTACGGCCTCCGACGAGGGTACGACGCTGCCGGGCACCCGGCAGTCCCCGCAGACGACCCCGCCCGCGGCGACGGAGAAGTGCCGGTTGGGCCCGTGGATCCCGCACTTCGCGCAGTTCGTGAAGCTGGGGGCGTAGCCGTTGACCGCGAGGGAGCGCAGCAGGAAGGCGTCGAGGATGAGGTGGGGCGCGTGCTCGCCGCGCGAGAGGGTGCGCAGGGCGCCGACGAGCAGGAGGTACTGCTGTACGGCGGGCTCGCCCTCCTGCTCGGTGAAGCGCTCGGCCGTCTCCAGCATCGCGGTGCCGGCGGTGTAGCGGGCGTAGTCCACGACGATGCCGTTGCCGTAGGGGTGGATGATCTCGGTCTGGGTGCACAGCGGCAGACTGCGGCCGACCAGATCGCTGCCTCGGGCGAAGAACTGCACGTCGGCGTGGGAGAAAGGTTCCAGCCCGGCGCCGAACTTCGACTTGGTCCGCCGCACGCCGCGGGCCACGGCCCGGACCCGGCCGTGGCCACGGGTCAGGAGCGTGATGATGCGGTCCGCCTCACCCAGCTTCTGGGTGCGCAGCACGATGCCGTCGTCGCGGAACAGACTCATGGCCCCCATTGTCCCGTACGGCACCGACAGACCGCGGACGCCGGTGTCCCCGGACCGGCGCAGCGGCCGATCCGGGGACGGTGTGCGCGACGGGTCAGACGGTCGACGCCGGGGCGCTCTCGCCCTCCGTCGCCTGCGCCGGTACGACCGCCTCGGGTACGGGCGCCACCGCGTGCGGGTCGCCCTTCGACAGGCCGTTGAAGAGCAGGTTGAGGACGATCGCGGCCGTGGCACCGAGGGTGACGCCGCTGTTGAGCAGCGAGGCCGTGTCCACGCTCATGTGCTTCTCGAAGAAGGCCGGGACGGTGGCCGGGAAGAGCGCGAAGGCGAGCGAGACGCCGACGATCAGCGCGTTCTTCTCCTCCTTGAGGTCCACCTTGCCCAGGGTCTGGATGCCCGCCAGGGCGACCATGCCGAACATCACGGTGGCCGCGCCGCCGAGGACCCCCGGCGGGATCGCCGCGACGATGGCCGCGGCCTTGGGCAGCAGCCCCAGGATGATCATGATGACGCCCGCGGAGACCACCACGAACCGGCTCTTGACCTTGGTGACCCGGACCAGCCCGACGTTCTCGGCGAAGGCGACGTAGGGGAAGGAGTTCAGCAGACCGCCGATCGCGGTGGCCGCGCCGTCGGCGCGCAGGGCGCGGGCCACGGTCTCGCTGTCGATGTCCTTGCCGACGATCTCGCCGACGGCGTAGGTGTCACCGGTCGTCTCGACCATGGTGATCAGCATGACGATCAGCATCAGGAGGATCGGGAACCACTCGAACTTCGGGGCGCCGAAGTGGAAGGGCGTGGTGATCCCGACCCAGTCGGAGGCGCCGACGGCGGCGAACTTCGCGTCACCGAGGGCGAAGGCGACCAGGGTGCCGCCCACCAGGCCGAGCAGGACGGCGATGCTGGACAGGAAGGGCTTGCCCAGCCGCATCACGACCAGGACGAAGAGCATCGTGCCGGCGGCGTAGGCCAGCTGCGTGGGGTCACCGCCGTCGCCGACCAGCGGCGCACCGCCGACGACGTCCTTGAGGGCGACCGGCAGCAGGACGATGCCGAGGATCGTGATCACCGTGCCCGTGACCACGGGCGGGAACAGCGACATCACGATCTTGAACACCCGGGCGGGCATCCAGGCGAAGGCGAAGGTCGCGATGCCCGCGGTGATGACGGCTCCGTAGATCACCAACAGGGCGGCCGTCCCGCCGCCCGCGCCCAGTCCGATGGCGATCATCGGGGACACGGCGGTGAAGGTGACGCCCTGGATGATCGGCAGCCGCGCACCGATCCGGCCGATGCCCCAGGCCTGGATGATCGAGGCGATGCCGCAGGTGAAGAGGTCCGCGTTGATCAGGTAGACCAACTGCTCGGGAGTGAGCTTGAGTGCGCTGCCGACGAGGATCGGAACGATCACCGCACCGGCGTAGAACGCGAGTACGTGCTGGAAGCCGTACAGCGCGAGCTTGGGGAGGGGGAGCACCTCGTCGACCGGGTGCGTGCTCTGCTCTCCGTTGCCGGAAAGCCGGGCGGCGACACGTGCCATCTCTGCCTTGCCCTTCAAGAGGTAGGTAAGCGAGAGGAATGGGGATCTGGTTATCCCTGGGACGGAGTGGGTCGCGAACCCGTTGATCCGCCAGGGTTGTCAGTGCGTTCACGCGAATCGAAGCCGCGCCGTGTTACGGGCAGCAGCTCGCCGTGTGACCGGAATTGAACGCCTGTGGGGGGCTTCACAGATATCGTCGACTTCCACAAATTGTTGAGGTTTCGTGAAGCCATCTATGGAGGTTTCTCCAATGGCGGCCACCACCAGGGCGGCGTATGCGAAACCCGCCCCCCGAACCACCCTCCCCCTGTCGCGCCAGCGAAGCACCGCCCCAACCAGCGCCCTGACGTGCGAAAACCCCCACCGCACCACTTCCACCCCGCAAACCGGACCCCACCCGAACGCCAGTCCAATTGGTGGATACACCAACCCCGGAGCGATCTCCTCCACCCATCTGACGACAGCTCTCAGCCACCCACGAGGCCGGATCGTTACCGACCCCAAGCACCACTTGCCCCGCTATGAACCCCGCCCCCACCCCGCGCGACTCCGCCGCGGAGGCCGGATCCCACACACCGAGGTCGGAGAGGGTCCGGGGGCTGCCCGCCAGTTCAACTGTCTCTCCGTGCCGGGCCGACCTATCAAGGGCGCTCCCTACGGTCGCGTCGCTACGCGATGTCGCTGCGCTCCACCCTTGACAGGCCACCCCGTCACGGAAAGCCAAGAACTGTCGGGAAGCCCCCGAAGGAAGGGCAGGGGGGACCTAGACCACTAAACGGGATTCCGGACGATGGGGCGGGGGCCCTGGGTGCGGCCTCTGCCGCGCCCTTCGGGCGTACAAGCGACAAGCACGCCCTCAGATCGCTACGCGCTTCTCCGAGGGCGGCGTCTGCGGGCTGTTTGGGGTGGGTGAGAGGCGAGAACTCGGTGAGGGCGAGCATGGGGCAGGCCTGAGGCCGTCCGCCCCTCGAATGCACACTCCAAATGCCCACAAAAGGGGCAAACTGAGGAGGTTTGGAGGGGTGTTGAGTCCCCACCGCCACCAGACCCGTCTCCTGCTCGGTTGAGCCGAGTTGCTGGCCCTCCCGGGCCGCCCACCAGCCCCGCACACCCCGCAGACGCCGCCCTCGGAGAAGCGCGTAGCGATCTGAGGGCGTGTCTGTTGCCTTTACGCCCGAAGGGCGCGGCAAGGCCGCACCCGGAGCCCCCGCCCCATCGCCCGGAACCCCGATCGGAGATATCGGTCCCCCCTGCCGTTCCTTCGGGGGCTTCCCGACAGTTCTTGGCTTTCCGGGGTG
>NZ_JBHWLC010000145.1:0-9789 GCF_042730635.1 Streptomyces sp. NPDC059917 | reverse complement strand
CCCTCCCGGCGGCGGGAGGGCGTGCGCGGCGGCCGGATCAGAAGAGGTTGCCGTAGTAGGTCAGGATGTTGGGCAGCGAGCGCAGCGTCTTTTCGTGTTGCGGGTGGTTCTTGAGGAGGAAGCGGATGCGGCCCGCGAGGTCCGCCTGGCGCGCGGACTTGAACCCGGCCTTCTTCAGGATGTCGCAGAGGATCGTGATGTTCGTCAGGTCCTGGTGGCCCACGGCCTTGGGACACAGGGTCGCGACGACCCCGTTCGTCCACTCCGTGGGGAAGAGGTCCTGCGTGCAGTCGCCCGCGTCGATGCCCTTGAGCCACGAGCTGCCCACGATGGCCGACGAGTGGACGTTCTGCCCGATGATCAGGGTTCCGCCCGGAACGCTGATCGTGCCCAGCGAGCTGAGGGTCGGCATCAGGGAGGCCACCCATCCGGCGTGGCAGTACGGGGTGCCCCAGACGATGGACCCGAACGCCCCGCTCTTCGAGATCGCCTTGATCGCCCCGGTCGGCGTGCGCAGGTCGCCGCCGTAGGAGTGCGTCCAGCTGCTGACCCCCTGGGCGCTCAGGGCGGTGTAGCCGCCCGCCTGCTCGTCGGCCACCACGCCGACGATCTGCTGGGCCGTCGCGTCCACGTCGGCCGGCTTCTGCACCCAGGCCTTGAGCGGGTGGTCGGGGCTGGAGACGTAGAGCCGGCCGCCCGTCCCCACGCGGAACTGCTGGCGGCTCTGCTGGACCGTACCGAGGACCGCGACGCTCTTGTACAGGAGCGTGCCGTTGCTGTCCGAGAAGTGCTTGACGTTGAACTCTTCGGGGGACTCGACGGGCTCGACGTGGGTGCTCACGCGGTTCCTTTCGTCCGAATACAACGGAAACCAGGGCGAAGCAGGTGAACTGACGACATGTTCGCCACAGCCGACGTCACCGTACAGCGCCCTGGTCCACCGTCGACCCGGATCGCGCAAATCCCTTTTCGAGGACGGGAGTTGGGAGTCCTCCTGTGTCTACAGGGGCACATGTCCCCGGTCGGAGGGGCCTCTTCCGGCTGTGCGCCGGATCAACGGACCACGTCGAAGACGTTCTTCTGCAGACCGTTGGCGTAGGCCTCGTGCTCGACGAGCTTCAGCTGCTGGGTGTCCTTGTCGGTGGAGCTGAACAGCCGCTTGCCCGCGCCGAGCAGGAGGGGGAAGACGAGCAGGTGGTAGCGGTCGATCAGCCCGGCGTCGGACAGGGCCCGGTTGAGGGTGGCGCTGCCGTGGACGATGATCGGGCCGCCCTCGGTCTCCTTCAGGGCGGCGACCTCGTCGAGCGAGCGCAGGATCGTGGTCTCGCCCCAGTTCGACACCAGGTCGCCCTCGGCGAGGCCGGTGGACACGACGTACTTCGGCATCGCCTTGTAGTCGGCGAAGTCCGCCATGTCGGGCCACACCGGGCTGAAGGCCTCGTAGCTGGTGCGGCCCAGCAGCATGGCGGTGGCTTCCCGCTGCTCCCGCCCCTTGATCTCGAAGGCCTCGGGGAGGAACTCGACGTCCTTGAAGGTCCACCCGGAGTTCCGGTAGCCGGGCTCGCCGCCCGGGGCCTCCACGACGCCGTCGAGGGAGATGAAAGCGGTGCTGATCAGGGTGCGCATCGTGGTTCCTCGGTGTCTCGTGTGCGGTGTCGTGCCCTCGCGGTCGGCGCGCGGGCGGACCGTTCGCACGGCCGCCGCGTCCCCCACCACCTTGTACGACCGCGGATCGCGGCGGAACTCATCGGTCGGGATCGGGGCGCTGCGTGCGCATGCGGCCGTAGGCGTACACGCACCCGGCGAGGGCGAGGTCGGACAGCAGCATGAAGCCGATCGAGTACGAGCCCTTCGCGCTGTAGATCCCGCCCATGACCAGGGGCGGGACGAAGCCGCCGAGCCCGCCCACGGCGCCGACGATGCCGGTGACGCTGCCCACCTGGGCCTGCGGGGTGACCTGCGAGACGAGGGCGAAGACGCTGCCGCCGGCCGCGCCCAGTCCGGCGGCCATGGCCAGCAGCGCGATGGTGGCGACGGGGGCGATCGGCGGGTCGAAGGCCTGGACGACGGCGAAGAGCGCCACGACGGCCAGCGCGACGGCCGTGACGAGCGCCGGGTGGAAGCGGTCCGAGAGACGACCGCCCAGGGGCCGGAAGACCACGGTGACCAGGGCGAACCCGGCCGCCCTGGCACCGGCGTCGGTCGGCGTGAGCGCGTACCAGGTCTTCAGGTAGGTCGGCAGGTAGACGCCGAAGGCGACGACCCCGCCGAAGCCGATGGCATAGAGCGCGGACAGCTCCCAGGTGATCCGCAGCCCGCCCGCCCGGCGCAGCCGGGTGGCGAGCGAGACGGTGCTGACGGCCCGGTCGGGCCGGTCCGTGATCAGGGCCGCCGCCAGCGCCGCGTATCCGGCGAGCGCGGCGGCCACGACGTAGAAGGGCAGGTTCTCCCCGTGGGCGGCCATGCGGGGGGTGAAGTAGCCGGAGCGGGCGACGCCGCCGGTGCCCATGCCGAACACGCCGAGCGCGAAGCCGCGGCGCCCGGGCGGGAACCGGGAGTTGACCAGGGGGACGCCGATCGCGAACGTCGTGCCGCCCAGGCCGAGCAGCAGGGCCACCGCCAGGAGCGGCACGTAGTCGTCCTTGACCACGACCAGGAGGAGCACCGGCACGACGGTGAGCGCGGACACCAGCGGGAACATCAGCCTCGCGCCGTAGCGGTCGGTGAGCGCGCCGACGGGGATCCGCCCGACGGAACCGACCAGGACCGGGATCGCGACCAGCAGGGACTGCTGCACGGAGCTCAGCCCGAGGCGGTCCTTGTACCCGGTGGCCAGCGGCGCGATCAGGTCCCACGCCCAGAAGGTCAGCGTGAAGCCGAGCGTCGCCATGATCAGGTTGCGGTACGGGGCGGCGGAGCGCCGCTGGTCGGTGTCCACGCCCCAGTCAAGACGCGGGGTGTGCCCACCGGCGCGCCGGGTTGGGCCGAACGGGTTCCGGGCCCGCCCCCGTCGGGCGGGCCCGGAACCGATCAGGCCTCCAGGAAGACCGCGCGCAGCGTGTGGGCCGCGTCCATGGTCACGTTGACCTGGCTGCTCGGGGCGTACTGCCGGCCGTCGTAGATCCAGGCCGCCAGCCGGTAGCCGGGCGCGGGGGTGGCGGTGACGCCGACGACCGTGCCGGGCTTGTACGGGCCGTAGACCGCGGGTCGGATCGTGCCGCCCTCGCTGTCCTCCAGGGTGAGGGCGTAGCGGGTCAGGGGCGTGGTGAGGGAGCGGTAGCCCGCCACGATGGGGGTGGTGAGCCGGGCGAGCGCCGCGTTGTTGTTGTACCGGTCGCCGAGCGGCTGGCCGTCGACGGAGAGCGCGGGGTTCGAGTAGACGTTCTCCGTGTGGCACGCCTTGCGGCAGGAGGTGGCGTACGCCATGAGCGAGGTGTGCTGCTCGTCGGGCGAGATCCAGCCGGTGCCGTAGGGAGTGTTCAGGTCGTTGACCCAGCTCCCGTCCGGGACCTGCATGTCGAGGGTGCGGCGGTCGTGGAAGAGGCCGAGGTTGTGGCCGATCTCGTGGCCGAGGTTGTACCAGCCGGTGAGGGAGTCGAAGTCGACGACGGAGAAGGCCAGGCTGTCGTGGAAGTTGCCGCGCACGGGCAGGCTGCCCTGGCCGGAGGAGCGGCCGGGGACGCTGTTGACCACGGTGACGAGGTCGACGCCGTAGCGGCGGCGCACCTCCGCCGCGGTGGCGCCGAGCTCCTGGTCCCGGGGGTTGCTCAGCTTCCCCCACATCAGGGCGGACTCGTTCTCGCCCCGGTAGTGGGTGTTGTAGGTGCCGATGATGTCGATGCTGGCCGCGACACCGCTGTCGGCGAGGGCCTCGTTCATCTTGCGCTCGGCCCAGTTGATGGTGTTGATCACCTGCTGCTCGCCGCCCGCCCGGTCGATGGCGAGCTGGGTGAAGCCGGCGACGACGTCGATGACGACGGGGTTCGTCGTGGCGGCCGCGGCGCGGCCGGAGAGGGAGGTGCGCGGGGCGTTGCGGGCGGCCGGGTCGACGGCCAGCGCGTCGGGGGCGCGCCGCGGCCGCTTGTTCGGGTCCTCCTCGGTGATCCGGGCGCGGGCGGGGTGACCGGGGCGGGTCTCCAGGCGGTAGACGCGGTCACCGAGGTCGGCGACGACCTTGGCGACGGGCACGGCGGACCGCTCGCCCTCGGGGGTGCACACGCCGCGCAGGGAGACGATCACGCTGGACTGCGGGTTGCCCGCGACGTGTCCGGACCAGGTGCGCGAACCCTGGTCGTCGTCGGTGCCGTCCTCGACGGCGGTGACGCGCACGTCGCCGAAGAAGTCGAAGCTCCAGCTGCGGGGCGCGCCGAAGGGTGCGGGGGTGCACAGGGCCCGGAAGTCCGCGAGGTCGAGGGGGACGGTGCGCGCGCGGAGCACCTCCGGCCCGTCGCCGTCCGCGGGGGCGCGTACGGCGGCGGGGGGTGCGGCGGTCACGGCGGTGGCCGAGGCGGCCGTGAGGGGCAGGGCGGCCACGGCGGCCACGCACAGCGCGAGGAGACGGGTGCGGCGCGAGGGGCGGGGTGAGGTCATGGCGCACACGAAGCCACAGCGGGTATCGCACAGGTGGGCGACATGCCCGGTGCGGGGAGTCGATCACCCGGGCGACACGGGAGGTCCACCCGGATGCCGGGGCGGGGCCGCCGGGTGCGACGGCCGCCGCTTCGCGTACGTCGGCGAACGCCCGCCGCCCGCCGAATCGTTACTTCGCTCCGCGTCCGAGAAGGAGGTAAATCGACCGAAAGTAGCCTTGCCTTGGGCGGGGGACCCGCTGCGGTTGCCGGGGCCGCCGATCAACTGGCGGCGCCCTTCTGATAGTTCTTCGGGCCATGAAGAAGATCACCCGCCGGCAGGCCCTGAGCATGTCGGCCGGCGCAGCCACCGCCATCGGGCTGACGAGCGCCTGCTCGTCCTCGTCGTCCACCGAACCGGCCGTCGTCCCGGCCGGCGGCGCGGCCGCTTCCGGCACTCCGGGCGCCTCGGGCGCCGCCAAAGCCATCACGCCGGTCGACGAGGTGTTCGAGGGCCGCCGCATACAGATATCGCTCGACACCTCGGGCCACCACACCGGTGGACACCACCTGCCGGCCATGCCGAGCGTCCGCATCGACGGCGTCGAGCTGCACCTGATGCCCAATGCCGACGGGAGTTGGATCACCGTGGTCAACCACTACGAGACCTTCCCCGACCCCGTCACGGCGGCCCGCGCCGCCGTCCGCGACCTCCAGGGCGCGATCCTCGTCCCGCTCGGCGCCAACGGAGACCCGGCATGACCGTCCGCAAGAACCAGGCCAAGCTGACCGCCGACGAGAAGCGCGCCTTCACCAACGCGGTGCTCGAACTCAAGCGCAAGGGCGTCTACGACCGCTACGTCAGTGCCCACAACGCCTTCCTGATGGGCGACAGCGACTTCGGCGCACGGGTCGGCCACCGCTCCCCCTCCTTCCTGCCCTGGCACCGCCGCTTCCTGCTCGACTTCGAGGCGGAGCTGCAGAAGGTGGACCCGAAGGTCTCGATCCCCTACTGGGACTGGACCGTCGACCGCACCCCCGGCTCCTCGCTGTGGGCCGCCGACTTCCTCGGGGGCACCGTCCGGGCCCGCGACGGGCAGGTGCTCGACGGCCCCTTCGCGTACTCGGGGGGCAAGTGGGCCGTCACCGTGGGCGTGGACCGGCGCACCTACCTGCGGCGCGTGCTCGGCGGCAGCAAGCAGCTGCCCACCAAGGACGAGGTCAACGCCGTGCTGAACCTGGCGGAGTACGACACCGCCCCCTGGAACAGCACGTCGGGCGGCTTCCGCAACAACCTGGAGGGCTGGCGCGGCACCAACCTGCACAACCGGGTCCACATGTGGGTGGGCGGCCACATGGCCAGCGCGGCCTCCCCCAACGACCCCGTGTTCTGGCTGCACCACGCCTTCATCGACATGCTGTGGGCCGAGTGGCAGGGCCGGCACCCGAAGTCCGCGTACCAGCCCGCCACCCGGACGCCGGACGTGGTCGACCTGCACGGCACCATGCGGCCGTGGAACAACGTCACACCGGCCGACATGCTGGACCACCGCAAGTTCTACACCTTCGACACCGAGAAGCCGGCGCCCGGACGGCCCTGAGGCCCGACCTGCCCGCGGGAGCGCTCTGGTGCCGTGACCGCACTAGGCGATGCGCGCGGACGGGCGGGCGACGGGGTGCAGCGCGGCGTACTCCAGCGGTGCGGACGGGTCGATGGACACGTCGAGCTGCGCCGGATCGGCTCCGGCCCGCACCAGCAGGTCGCCGACGGCCGCGATCATCGCCCCGTTGTCGGTGCACAGGGTCAGCGGCGGCACCCGGAGTTCGACTCCGGCGGCCGCGCAGCGCTCCTCGGCCAGGGCCCGCACCCGGGAGTTCGCCGCGACGCCGCCCACCACGACCAGGGTCCGTACGTCGTACGCGCGGCAGGCGGCCAGCGCCTTGCGGGTCAGGACGTCCGCGACGGCCTCCTGGAGCGAGGCGGCGCCGTCGGCGAGCGGGATCTCCTCGCCCCGCAGGCGGTGCTGCTCCGCCCAGCGGGCGGCCGCGGTCTTCAAGCCGGAGAAGGAGAACGCGTACGGGGCGTCCCCCGGCCGCGTCAGCGGGCGCGGGAAGGCCACCGCGCAGCCGTCGCCCCCGCGGGCCGCCCGGTCGATGGCGGGCCCGCCGGGGTACGGCAGTCCGAAGACCCGGGCCACCTTGTCGAAGCACTCCCCCGCCGCGTCGTCCACGGTGTCGCCGAGGTGCAGGATCGGGTCGCGCACGAGGTCGCGCACGAGCAGCAGCGAGGTGTGACCGCCGGAGACGATCAGCACCATGCACGGGTTCGGCAGCGGCCCGTGCTCCAGGGTGTCGGCCGCGACGTGCCCGGCGAGGTGGTGCACCCCGTACAGCGGGACCCCGGCCGCGTACGCGAGGGTCTTCGCGCCCGAGAGCCCCACCTGGAGGGCGCCGGAGAGCCCCGGGCCGGTCGTGACGGCCACGGCGTCGATGTCGCCCAGTCGCAGCCCGGCCTGGTCGAGGGCCTGCTGGACGACCGGGTTGAAGGACTGGAGGTGCGCCCGGGCGGCGATCTCGGGCACGACCCCGCCGAAGCGGGCGTGCTCGTCCATGCTCGATGCCACGACGTGCGCGAGCAGCCGGCCGCCGGAGACGATCCCGGCTCCGGTCTCGTCGCACGACGACTCGATGCCCAGCACCACCGGAGCGCCCACGGCGACCTCTTTCGCACATACATCGTTCTTGCAATTGATGTGCAACAAGATACCCGGGGCGGGACGGCCCCCGCGCACGGGCGGGGGCCCTCACCTCGGCGCTACGGCGTCACCGCCCCATCTCGTAGGCCCCCGACAGCGCCTCCACCCGCGCCCAGACCCGGGCCGCGCGGGCCTCGTCGACGACCGGGCGGCGCACGGCGCCCAGCGCCCAGGCCTGCTGCGCCTCGGTGGCGGAGTCCTTGCCGTGCAGTTCGACGGCGTGTCCGGAGAAGTCGCGCACGAGGACGGAGAACAGCTCGTCGAGGACGGAGGCGTCCAGGTCCGTCAGCGCGGCCTGCTCCAGGATCAGCTGGCCGTACACCACCAGCGCGAACAGCTGGCCGACGGAGAGCAGGAAGTCGAGGTCGCGGCTCTGCGCCTCGTCGGGGGCGATGGTGGAGACGAAGGCGCACAGGGCGTCAGCCTGCTCGCGGAAGCGGGCCACGTTCGGCACGTCGGCGTAGCCCTCGAAGGCGGCGCGCCAGTCGTGGAAGCGCACGGAGCCCAGGCCCCGGGCCGGGCCCTGCCGGAAGAGGAAGTCGTCGTCGGCCGCGTCGAGGCGGGGCGCGACGGCGGGGTACTCGACCGGCTCCAGCAGGTGGTTGCGCATGAACTTGAGGATCAGCGCGAGGTTGACGTGGACGGTGCCCTCCAGCTTGGGCAGGCTCCGGATCTCGACGGCCGCCTCGGCGAAGTAGGTGTCCTTCTCGAAGCCCTTCGCGGCGATGACGTCCCACATCAGGTCGATGACCTTCTCGCCCTCCGTGGTCACCTTCATCTTCGTCATCGGGTTGAAGAGCAGGTACCGGCGGTCGTCGGGCCCGGCCGAACGGAAGTAGTCGACGGCGCGGTCGCTGAAGAGCTTCATCCCGACGAGGCGGACGTAGGCGTCCGCCAGCTCGCGGCGCACGTGCGGGAAGGCGGTGACGGGACGGCCGTAGAGGATGCGGTTCTGCGCGTGGGTGACCGCCTCGTACATGGCGTGTTCGCAGATGCCGATCGAGGCGGTGCAGAGGTTGAACTTGCCGACGTTGACCGTGTTCAGGGCCGCGTCGAAGGCCGCGCGGCCGGTGTGCAGGACGTCGTCCGCGGACACCGGGTAGCGGGCCAGGCGGAACTCGCTGACGTACTTGGAGGAGTCGACGACGTTCTGCACCACCTCGTACGCCGCGTGGCGGCTGTCGGCCGCGAAGAAGACGTACCCGTCCGGGCCCTCGACGTCGGTGCGCCGGCCGAAGACGGAGACGAGCCCGGCCGCGTTGCCGTTGCCGATGTAGTACTTGGAACCGCTCGCCAGGAAGCCGCCGTCACCGTCCGGCTCCAACAGCATGTCGGTGGAGTAGATGTCGGCGCCGTGGGTCCGCTCGGACAGCCCGAAGGCGAACACCTCGCCCTGCGCGAGGAGTTCGGCGGCGCGGTCACGGGCGGCGGCGTTGTCGCTCTGCCAGACCGGACCCAGGCCGAGGATGGTGACCTGCCACGCGTACCAGTAGTCGAGGCCGTAGAACCCGAGGATCTCGTTGAGGGCGGCGATCCGGGCGGTGTCCCACCGCTGGTCCGGCTTGCCGGCGGCGGCGGCCGGGGTGAGGAAGGTGGCGAACAGCCCTTCCTCGGCCGCGAAGGCGAGGAAGTCGCCCAGCCAGGCGCGGGACCGGTAGTCCTCGATCAGCCGGCGCTTGCCGCGCGCCTCGAACCAGTCGACGGTGGCGCGCAGCAGCCTGCGGGTCTCGGGGTCGAAGTGCGCCGGGTCGTAGGTGCGCGGGTTGAACAGCAGGGAGTCGGCCATGGAGTTCACCTTCGAAAGGGAGACGGGAGGGGAGGTGGGGCGGCTCACGCGGACCCCGGCGCGGCGCCGAGCCGGTGGAGCGTGGCGAGGACGTCGTCGAGCCAGGCGAGCGTCATGCGCTCGTAGGCGATGCCGCCGCGCAGTACGACGTGCTGGAGCTCCCGCCCGGTGTCGAGCGGGGCCGGGGCCTCGGGGCCGGTGAAGTCGCGCAGCTCCCCCGCGAGGTAGCGCGCGAGCCGGTCGCCGTGGACCTGGTGGTGGCGTTCGACCTCGCGGACCAGCGCGGCCGGGTCGTCGAAGGCCGCGCCCCGGATCTTCACGGCAAGGTCGTGGCGCAGGCTCTCCGGCTCGATCGGCTGGTGCAGCCACTGGGACAGGGCGGCGCGACCGGCGGCGGCGACGGAGTACTCCTTCTTGTCCGGGCGGCCCTGTTGCGCCACCTCCCGGGAGGTCAGCAGCCCGTCGCCTTCCATGCGTCCCACCACGCGGTAGATCTGCTGGTGGGTGGCGGTCCAGAAGTAGCCGATGGACCGGTCGAACCTCCGGGCCAGGTCATAGCCGGAGCCCGGCATCTCCAGCAGGGAGACGAGAATCGCGTGGTCGAGCGCCATGCCCCGATCTTGCTGTGCAACTCGTTGCATAGACAAGTGCCGGCGCCCGGGTGAGACGCGGCTCACCC
>NZ_JBHWLC010000144.1:0-9884 GCF_042730635.1 Streptomyces sp. NPDC059917 | reverse complement strand
GCCCCCACCGGGGCACCCGCAGCCGACTGCTTTTCGGCCGCGGCCGGGCCAAGGCAATGATTGAAATGATCTCCCCACCAGCGCGGAGCCGCTCTAGGCTCTTCCGTACCGCCGCATCCGCTGTGCGGGGACGGGCACCGCACACGCACCGGAGCACCAGCGGTACTTGAGCGCCGCTTCCGATCGGAAGCGCCGCCGGGCAAGGAGGGCCGCATGACCGTACGGCGAGTAATGGGGATCGAGACGGAGTACGGGATCTCCGTCCCCGGTCACCCGAACGCCAATGCCATGCTCACCTCGTCCCAGATCGTCAACGCCTACGCGGCGGCGATGCACCGGGCGCGACGCGCCCGCTGGGACTTCGAGGAGGAGAACCCGCTGCGGGACGCCCGCGGCTTCGACCTCGCCCGCGAGGCCGCAGACAACAGCCAGCTCACCGACGAGGACATCGGCCTCGCCAACGTCATCCTCACCAACGGAGCACGGCTCTACGTCGACCACGCGCACCCCGAGTACAGCTCGCCGGAGATCACCAACCCGCGCGACGCCGTCCTCTGGGACAAGGCCGGCGAACGGATCATGGCCGAGGCGGCGGAGCGGGCCGCCCAGCTGCCCGGCGCCCAGCCGATCCACCTCTACAAGAACAACACCGACAACAAGGGCGCCTCCTACGGCACGCACGAGAACTACCTGATGAAGCGGGAGACCCCCTTCTCGGACATCGTGCGCCACCTGACGCCCTTCTTCGTCTCCCGCCAGGTCGTCACCGGCGCCGGCCGGGTCGGCATCGGACAGGACGGCCGCGAACACGGCTTCCAGATCAGTCAGCGCGCCGACTACTTCGAGGTCGAGGTCGGCCTGGAGACCACCCTCAAGCGCCCCATCATCAACACCCGCGACGAGCCGCACTCGGACGCCGAGAAGTACCGCCGCCTGCACGTGATCATCGGCGACGCGAACCTGTCCGAGATCTCCACCTACCTCAAGCTCGGCACCACCGCCCTGGTCCTCTCCATGATCGAGGACGGGTTCATCAACGTCGACCTGGCCGTGGACCAGCCGGTGCGCACCCTGCACCAGGTCTCCCACGACCCGGACCTGCGCCAGCTCATCACCCTGCGCAGCGGGCGCACGCTGACCGCCGTACAGCTCCAGATGGAGTACTTCGAGCTGGCGCGCAAGTACGTCGACGAACGCTTCGGCTCCGACGCGGACGAGCAGACCAAGGACGTGCTGGCCCGCTGGGAGGACGTGCTGGGCCGCCTGGAGACGGACCCGATGAGCCTCGCGGGGGAGCTGGACTGGATCGCCAAGCGGGAGATCCTGGAGGGCTACCGCAGGCGCGACGGACTCGACTGGGACGCGGCGCGGCTCCAGCTGGTGGACCTCCAGTACTCGGACGTCCGCCCCGACAAGGGCCTGTACAACCGCCTGGTGGCCCGCGGCAAGATCAAGCGGCTGATGGACGAACCGGCGGTCGAACGGGCCGAGAGCAAGCCCCCGGAGGACACCCGGGCCTACTTCCGCGGCCGCTGCCTGGAGCAGTACGCCGACGACGTGGCCGCGGCCTCCTGGGACTCGGTGATCTTCGACCTGCCGGGCCACGACTCGCTCCAGCGGGTCCCGACCCTGGAACCGCTGCGCGGCACCCGTGCGCACGTCAAGGAGCTCCTGGACCGCTGCCGCACGGCGGAGGACCTGGTCCGGGTCCTTTCGGGGCGCTGAACGCGGCTGAAAGGCCTCCGGTCCGGGAATCATGAGAAAGACCGGATGTTGAGGAAAGTGCGGGGACGAATGTCGGACCCTCCTTGTAGGGTCCGACGTAGGGTCTGATCTTGAGGGATCCCGAATTCCCGGGGTCTCTCGACGTGAGCGTGCGAACCGAGCGGGGTGAGGTAGACATGGCGACCAAGGACACCGGCGGCGGACAGCAGAAGGCGACGCGCTCGACCGAGGAGGTCGAGGAGACGACCGCCGAGGCGAGTTCGGACGTCCAGGAGCGACACGAGAAGCTCTCGGACGACGTCGACTCCGTACTTGACGAGATTGACGATGTCCTCGAGGAAAATGCGGAGGACTTCGTTCGGAGTTTCGTACAAAAAGGCGGCGAATAACCTTCGAATCTAAGGCGAATCCGCCAGTGTGTGCTCCATGTTCAACGGAACGAAGTGGTGTCGCGGGTGTGCCCGTGACATACCACTGAGCGGATTCGCCTCGGATCGAAATCGGCGCGACGGGCTACAGCCCAGATGCCGTGAATGCGTGGCCGCCTACAGCGCCGCACACTACCGGCGCCGGCGGGCGGCCCAGGGAAAGCCCGTAAAAGAGCACATGGAAGTGGCCGCGGGCAGCAAGCTCTGTCGGCAGTGCGGCGAGGTGAAGCCGCACAGCGAATGGCACAGGAACGCCAGCGCCTCTGACGGGCTGTCGACCCGCTGCAAGGCTTGCCGAGCCGTCCAGGGTCGGGCGGGCCATCTGAAGCGCGCGTACGGCATGACGGAAGCGCAGCGCGACGAGATGATCGCTGCCCAGGACGGGTTGTGTTGTATCTGCTTGAAGCGCCCGGCGGTACATGTGGATCATTGCCATCAGACGGGTAGGGTCCGGGGCGTACTTTGCTTTAACTGCAACACGGCCATCGGCAAGTTGGGCGACGACCCCGACGCTGCACGCCGGGTCGTCTCATACCTGGAGGGACACGCGTGGAAGCCAACAATTTCGGCACAGGGCGTCTACCGGCAGCCTTCCTGACGCCGGGGTCCTCCTCCTTCATGGACTTCCTGGGCGCGCACTCGCCCGAGATGCTGCCGGGGAACCGGACGCTGCCGGAGGGGATCGTGCAGGCGCCGCACGGGACGACGATCGTCGCGGCGACGTTCCCCGGCGGGGTCGTGCTCGCCGGTGACCGGCGGGCGACGATGGGCAACATGATCGCCCAGCGCGACATCGAGAAGGTGTTCCCGGCCGACGAGTACTCCGCGGTGGGCATCGCGGGTACGGCGGGCCTGGCCGTGGAGATGGTCAAGCTGTTCCAGCTGGAGCTGGAGCACTTCGAGAAGGTCGAGGGCGCGACCCTCTCCCTGGAGGGCAAGGCGAACCGCCTGTCCACGATGATCCGCGGAAACCTCGGCATGGCCATGCAGGGCCTCGCGGTCGTCCCGCTGTTCGCCGGCTGGGACGAGGCCAAGGAGCGGGGCCGGATCTTCACCTACGACGTGACGGGCGGGCGCTCCGAGGAGCACGGCTACGCCGCCACCGGTTCGGGTTCGATCTTCGCCAAGGGCTCCATGAAGAAGCTGTACCGCGACGATCTGACGGAGCAGCAGGCCACGACGCTGGTCGTGCAGGCGCTGTACGACGCCGCGGACGACGACTCGGCGACCGGTGGCCCGGACCTGGCCCGTCGGATCTTCCCGATCGTCACCGTGATGACCGACGAGGGCTTCCGCAGGCTCACCGACGACGAGTCGGCGGAGCTGGCCCGCACGGTCACCGAGCACCGCCTGGCGCAGCCCGACGGGCCGCGCGCCGCCCTGCTCTGACCATCCGTAGCCCTGTAGAAGACCGGAAGAAAGGGACGGACAGCCGGTGTCGACTCCGTTCTATGTGTCACCCCAGCAGGCCATGGCGGACCGTGCGGAGTACGCGCGCAAGGGCATCGCCCGCGGTCGCAGCCTCGTCGTGCTGCAGTACGCCGACGGCATTGTGTTCGTCGGCGAGAACCCGTCCCGCGCGCTGCACAAGTTCAGCGAGATCTACGACCGCATCGGTTTCGCGGCGGCCGGCAAGTACAACGAGTACGAGAACCTGCGGATCGGCGGTGTGCGCTACGCGGATCTGCGCGGGTACACCTACGACCGCGAGGACGTGACGGCCCGCGGGTTGGCCAACGTCTACGCGCAGACGCTGGGCACGATCTTCTCCAGTGCGGGCGAGAAGCCGTACGAGGTGGAGCTGGTGGTCGCGGAGGTGGGCGCGACGGCGTCCGGCGACCAGATCTACCGGCTGCCGCACGACGGGTCGATCGTGGACGAGCACGGTTCGGTCGCGGTCGGTGGCAACGCGGAGCAGATCAGCACCTTCCTGGACCAGCGGCACCGGGACGGGATGACGCTGGCGGAGGCGTTGAAGCTGGCCGTGCAGGCGCTGTCGAGCCAGGCCAACGGGACGGACCGGGAGATTCCGGCGGACCGGTTGGAGGTGGCGGTGCTGGACCGGACGCGTGCGCAGCAGCGCAAGTTCAAGCGGATCCGGGGGCGTCAGCTGTCGCGCCTGTTGGAGGCCGACGTGCCGGTGGCGGCGCAGGTCGACGCCGTGTCGAACGACGAGGAGCCGGACGAGGCCGAGTAGGCGTCGTCGCGGTGTGGTCCGGTGCCCCGGTCCGTCTCTCAGGAGGCGGGCCGGGGCACCGGTGCGTTTCAGGGTGCGTCGGTTGCGGGCGGGGGTGCGGTGGAGCCCCGTACGACGAGTTCGACGGGGAGGTCGGGGGCGTTCCACGGGGTGCCGTCGAGGACGGCGAGGAGGGCGCTCATGCCGTGTTCGCCGACGCGTTCGGCGGGGAGGCCGATGGTGGTGAGTTCGGGTTCGACGGCGGTGGCGAGGGCGAGGTCGTCGAAGCCGGTGACGGAGAGGTCGTCGGGGACGCGCAGGCCGAGGCGGCGGGCGGCCTTGCAGGCGCCGGCGGCGAGGATGTCGTCGTCGCAGACGACGGCGGTGGGTCGCGGCCCGGGGGTGGTCAGGGCGGCTTCCATGGCGGCTCTGGCGGCGTCGACGCTGAGGTCGGACCTGGTGGTGCGCAGTTCGGTGCCGGGGCCCAGGAGGCGGCTCAGGGCCTTGGCGCGGACGTCGAAGGTCCAGGTGTCGACGGCGGAGGCGAGGTGGAGGAAGCGGCGGTGGCCGAGGGTCCGCAGGTGTTCGGTGACCTGGCGCATGCCGTCGGCGATGGCGAGGTTGACGTGGGCGGCGGCGCGGCCGGCGGCGGGGTCGCTGTCGAGCATGACGAGGGGGAGGTCGTTGCCGCCGATGGCTTCGAGGGCGTGGGCGGCCATGGAGGAGGCGATGACTCCGTCGAGGGCGGCGCTGGCGGAGGCGAAGGGGTCGCGGGCGGGCCCGGTGCCGTCGGGGGAGGGGTAGAGGACGACGCCGAAGCCGTTCTCGGCGGCGATCCGGGCGGCTCCGCTGTAGACGCGGGCGAAGAATTCGTTGGTGAGGGCGGGGACGACGAGGAGGGCGGTGCGGGTGCTGCCGAGGCGGAGGTTGCGGGCGGCGAGGTTGGGGCGGTAGCCGAGGTGTGCGGCGCTCTCGCGGACCTGGGCGGCGGTGCGTTCGGAGACGCGGCCGCGCCATTTGTCGCCGAGGACGAGGGAGACGGTGGCCTGGGAGACCCCGGCGGCGTGGGCGACGTCGCGGCTGGTGGGTCGGGTCACGGGGGTCTCCGGGGTGGGTGGGCGCGGTGGTGGTGCGGGTCCGGCCCGGGGTGGTGGGGCGGGGTGTCGCGGGGGTCGCGGTGTGGACCCCCGGACTGTCGCCATGGTACGTATTACCTGTCACGTTATACGTATTACCCCGGCTGGATCCGGGCGGAAAGGGGCGGTCATGGCCGCGGGATACGCGGAGCTGCTCAGGACCCGGCACGCGGCGAGGCTGCTCGTGGGCACGCTGATAGGCCGGCTGCCCAACGGCACCGCCCCGATCGCCATCGTCCTGTTCACCCGGGCCGAGGGCGGCAGCTACAGCCTCGCGGGCGCGCTGGCGGCGGTGTACGGCGTGGCGAACGCGGTCGGGCAGCCGCTGTTGGGTCGGGCCGTGGACCTCGTCGGGCAGCCGCGGGTCCAGTTGCCGGCCGCGCTGGTGTCGGCGCTCGGCATGGTGTGGCTGGCGCTGGCGGGCACCGGCTCGGCCGTCTCGGCGTACGCCGCCGTGGTGGTGGCGGGGCTGTTCACGCCGCCGCTGGAGGGCGGGCTGCGGGCCCTGTGGCCGGGGGTGCTGGGCGGCAAGGAGGAGCGGGTCCACGCCGCGTACGCGATGGACGCGGTGGCGCAGGAGGTCATGTTCACGGTCGGTCCGCTGCTGGTGACCCTGTGCGTCGCCCTGTGGGACCCGGCCGTGGCGCTGTTGGTGATCAACGGGATCGGGGTGCTGGGCGCGCTGTCGGTCGTGGTGAGCGAGCCGTCGCGGAGCTGGCGCTCCGCGCCGCGGGAGGCGCACTGGTTGGGCGCGCTGCGTTCGCGGGGGCTGCTGGCGCTGCTGGGCGCGTTCTTCTTCGTGGGGACGGCGCTCGGTTCGATCACGGTGGCGGGGGTCGCGTACGCCGACGGGCACGGCGGCCAGGCGGTGTACGGCTGGCTGATGGCGGCGCTGGGGCTGGGCGCGCTGATCGGTGGCGTGGTCTACGGGGCGCGGCACTGGGCGGGTGCGCCGGAGCGGCGGCTGCGGGTGTTGGTGGCGTTGTTGGCGGTCTGCTACCTGCCGCTGATGTGGGTGCCGGGTCCGGTGGCGATGACGGCGCTGGCGGCGTTGGCCGGGGTGTTCCTGGCGCCGGCCATCGCGTGCGCGTTCATCGTGGTGGACCGGCACGCGCCGTCGGGCACGGTCACGGAGGCGTTCTCCTGGTTGGTGACGTTCTTCGGGGTGGGCGCCGCGATCGGTACGGCGGCGGCGGGTCCGGCGGTGGAGCTGGGTGGTACGGCGTCCGGGTTCGCGGTGGCGAGCGTGGGCGGGGCGGCGGCGCTGCTGGTGCTGACGGTGACTCAGCGGGCGCTGTCGGGGCGGGCTGCGGGCGTCGCGGAAGGTGCTTCTGACGGGGCATCGGAGGAAAATGATCGGAACGCCGCTCTCGAACCCGGTTTCAGAACACAGCAGAAGGCGTAATGTTCAGTCATGGACCGCCGCATTTTCGGGCTGGAGAACGAGTACGGCGTCACGTGCACGTTCAGGGGACAGCGCCGACTGTCTCCTGACGAAGTGGCGCGCTACCTCTTCCGCCGTGTCGTCTCATGGGGCCGCAGCAGCAATGTCTTCCTGCGGAACGGCGCCCGCCTGTACCTCGATGTGGGTTCGCATCCGGAATATGCAACTCCCGAATGCGACAACGTGACCGAACTGGTCACCCACGACAAGGCCGGCGAGCGCATTCTCGAAGGTCTGCTCGTCGACGCCGAACGCCGCCTGCACGAGGAGGGAATCGCGGGCGACGTCTACCTCTTCAAGAACAACACCGACTCGGCGGGCAATTCGTACGGTTGCCACGAGAACTACCTGGTGGCCCGGCACGGAGAATTCTCCCGCCTGGCGGACATCCTCATTCCCTTCCTCGTCACGCGCCAGCTGATCTGCGGCGCGGGCAAGGTGCTGCAGACCCCTCGGGGCGCGGTCTACTGCGTGAGCCAGCGGGCCGAGCACATCTGGGAGGGCGTGAGTTCCGCGACGACCCGGTCGCGGCCCATCATCAACACCAGGGACGAGCCGCACGCGGACGCCGAGCGCTACCGGCGCCTGCACGTCATCGTCGGTGACTCGAACATGTCCGAGACGACCATGCTGCTGAAGGTCGGCGCGACCGATCTGGTGCTGCGCATGATCGAGGCGGGCACGGTGATGCGCGACCTGACCCTGGAGAACCCGATCCGGGCGATCCGCGAGGTCAGTCACGACATCACGGGTCAGCGCAAGGTGCGCCTGGCGAGCGGTCGGGAGGCCTCGGCGCTGGAGATCCAGCGGGAGTACTACGACAAGGCCGTGGACTTCGCCGAGCGCCGGGGGATCCGGACGGGGGTCGTGGACCAGGTCCTGGAGCTGTGGGGCCGCACGCTGGACGCGATCGACGCCGAGGACCTGGACCGGATCGGCACGGAGATCGACTGGGTCATGAAGTACCAGCTGATCGAGCGGTACCGGGCCAAGCACAACATGACCATGTCGAACCCCCGGGTCGCGCAGATAGACCTCGCCTACCACGACATCCACCGTCGGCGGGGCCTGTACTACCTGCTGGAGCGCAAGGGGCAGGCGGCGCGGATCTGCAACGACCTGAAGATCTTCGAGGGCAAGTCGGTGCCCCCGCAGACCACGCGGGCGCGCTTGCGCGGTGATTTCATCCGGCGTGCGCAGGAGCAGCGGCGGGACTTCACGGTCGACTGGGTGCACCTGAAGTTGAACGACCAGGCGCAGCGCACGGTGCTGTGCAAGGACCCGTTCCGGTCGGTGGACGAGCGGGTGGAGAAGCTGATCGCCGGGATGTGATCGTGCTCGCGCCGGTTCGCGGACCGGCGCGGGGATCTCGCAGTGTCGGATCTCACGGGCCCCGTACGTCTCTCGTACGGGGCCCGGTGCACGCCTTAGAGTTGGCGGCGACCGATGTGCCGTCTGAGATCTGAGGAACACGTGCGCCGAATTGCCGGCCTGCTTGTCGTCCCCCTTCTGCTGCTGTCGACAGCGGCCTGTGGTGGCGGCGACGACAAGGGCTCCGACTCCGCCCAGATGAAGAACGGGGTGCCCGCGATCACGAAGGGCGCCAAGTTCGGCGAGGAACCCACCGTCTCGAAGGGCAAGGGTGACCCGCCCAAGGAGCTGAAGGTGGAGGTGCTCAGCGAGGGCAAGGGCCCGGCGCTGAAGAAGGGGGACGCGGCGCAGGTGAACTACCTGGGCCAGGTCTGGGACGGCAGCGAGCCGTTCGACAAGAGCTTCGGGCGTCCGGCTCCCTTCGACCTCACCATCGGTGCGGGCGCGGTCATCAAGGGCTGGGACCAGGGCCTGGAGGGCAAGAAGGTCGGCAGCCGCGTGGAGCTGGTGATCCCGCCCGAGCTCGGTTACGGCCCGCAGGGTTCCGGCGACAAGATCAAGCCGAACGCGACGCTGGTCTTCGTCGTCGACATCGTCAAGGGCACGTCCATCCCGGCTTCGGCCAAGGGCAAGGAGGTCCCCCAGGACGACAAGGACCTGCCCAAGATCGGCACGAACACGGACGGCAAGGAGGTGTCGGTCGCGGTTCCCAAGGACGCGACCCCGCCGGCCAAGCTGGTATCGAACTACGTGCTGGAGGGCGACGGCGCCGTCGTGAAGGAGTCCGACAGCGTGGTGGTCCGGTTCAACGGCAAGACGTGGAAGGACGACAAGACCTTCGAAAGCACGTACGCCACGGACTCGTCGGTGACCTGGCCGCTGTCGCAGATGTCGGTCAAGGGCCTCAAGGACGGCATCGTCGGCAAGAAGCTCGGCAGCCGCGTCCTGCTGGTCATCCCGCCGGGCGACGGCTTCGGTGACAAGGAGCAGGGCACCATCCCGGCCAACTCGACACTGGTCTTCAGCCTCGACATCCTCGCGGTGATGTAAGACTTGTCCGGTTGTCTCCCGGCTCCCGTCGGGAGGCACTCCCTTGTTCGTACGTATGAGGAGCAGTTCCGTGAGCGACAAGCTCGAGAAGCCCGAGATCGATTTCCCCGAGGGTCCGGTTCCGACCGACCTGCTCATCGAGGACATCTGGGAGGGCGACGGCGCCGAGGCCAAGGCCGGTGCCATGGTCTCCGTCCACTACGTGGGCGTGGCCTTCTCCACCGGCGAGGAGTTCGACGCCTCCTGGAACCGCGGCTCCGCGCTGCAGTTCCCGCTCGGCGCGGGTCGCGTCATCGCGGGTTGGGACCAGGGCATCGCGGGCATGAAGGTCGGCGGCCGTCGCAAGCTGACGATCCCGGCCCACCTCGCCTACGGCGACCAGGGCGCGGGCGGCGCGATCGCCCCGGGCGAGACGCTGATCTTCGTCTGCGACCTGATGGCCGCCTGATCCGGCGCCAGTCGACGTGAGGGGCCCCCGCCGTACGGCGGGGGGGCCCCCCCCGGGCCGGGGGGTTTTTGGGCGGGGGGGCGGGCGGGGGGGGGGAACGGGGCCC
>NZ_JBHWLC010000143.1:0-9915 GCF_042730635.1 Streptomyces sp. NPDC059917 | reverse complement strand
CGGCGGCGGTGTTCCGCCGCCGGGGCCGGGCGCGTGCGTACGGGGCTCAGGGCGCCAGCGGCGGGCGGTACCCGGTGTCCGGGCCGGACCCGTGGCGCGGCGCCGCGTCCTCGCGGATCACCTCGCCCCGCACGACCATCCCGTCGGGCTGGTGGATCCGGGCCTGCTGGAAGGCGTCGCCGAAGGAACCGGCGGGCGCCGCGGCGATCTTGCGCTCCAGCGAGCCGGTCACGCGACGGCCGAGCCACGCGCGCACCGGCGGCAGCAGCAGGAGCAGACCGGCCAGGTCGGAGAGCAGGCCGGGCACGATGAGCAGCAGCCCGCCGAGCATGACCAGGCCGTTGCCCGAGCCGGGCTGCTGCGGGGTCGGGCGCTGCCCCGTCTGGGCCTGTTGGAAGGTCTGCGCGAGGTTCTTGAAGGCGCGCCGCCCGGCCCGCTTGATGACCACCACACCGAGCACCAGACCGACCGCGAGCACGAGGGTCACGGCGAATCCGCCGCCCAGGGCGGCGAGCCGGGCGAGCAGCCAGATCTCCAGGATGAACCAGGCGGCTACCGCCAGGGGTACGAAGGTGCGGGCGCGCGAGCGCCGCCGGGGGGCCGTCGAGGTGGGAACGCCGGTCGTCATACCTCCAGTGTGCCCGGGGTCGCGTAAAAGCGACCTCAATCGGAGGTACCGGACATCCCCTAGGGGTCGTCCGCCCGCGGGGGAGCGGAACAGGGCAAGCCGAGGGCCCCCGCCACACGGAATGTGGCGGGGGCCCTCGGCTTGTCGGTGTCCGGGTGTCAGGCGGACTTGCGGCTGTCCCGCGGATGCACGGCAATGTTCATGGCGCCGGAACGAAGGACCGCCAGCCTCTCGGCCAGCACTTCCTCCAGCTCCTCGCGGGTGCGTCGCTCCATGAGCATGTCCCAGTGCGTTCGCGCAGGCTTGCCCTTCTTCTCTTCGGGCCCGTCGCCGTCCACCAGAAGTGCCATGGCGCCGCACGCCTTGCACTCCCACTCCGGCGGAATTTCGGCCTCAACCGAGAACGGCATCTCAAATCGATGTCCGTTCTGGCATGCGTACTCCACCGCCTGGCGCGGGGCCAGATCGATGCCGCGGTCCGTCTCGTAGCTGGTAACCACGAGGCGCGTACCGCGGAGAGCTCGCTCACTCATGAATCGTGCCTCCCGGGCTTGTCGCCCACAGGACAGGTGTCGCTGTCGTCGTCATCCGGTCAACGTCCGGTCGGCGGTATTGATTCCCGCTCCGGGTCATGCGTCGCCCGTCGTACCGCCCCTTGTTGTACCCACCAATGCCCGTTTTGTCACATCTGGCAGCAGATGTCACCCAGCGTCTTCATTTATTGACTACGCAGTAACGGTCCGCCTGGCAGGCCAAAGGCGTACACTACCGGCCCTTCGCTTCAACGTCTAAATTTGTTCGGAACTCGTTCGCCAGATCGGTCGACGGGTCCCCTTTCGACCGCCGCCCGGCGGTGTTCAGATCCTCTCCGGAACAGGATTCCCCGCCGCTTCCACCGCGCGCCGCACCGGCACCCGTGCGAGGAGCACGAATCCCAGTGCGAAGAAGACCACCAGCGAGATGATCGCGTCCCGGTAGCTGCCCGTGACCTGGTACGTCAGGCCGAAGACCAGGGGACCGACCCAGCTCAGGCCGCGGTCGCTCATCTCGTACGCGGAGAAGTACTCGGCCTCCTTGCCCGCCGGGACGAGGTGCGAGAAGAGCGAGCGGGAGAGGGCCTGGCTGCCGCCCAGGACCAGCCCGATCATGGACGCGAGCGCGAAGAACCACACCGGGGTGCGGGCCGGGAGGAAGTACCCGGCGGCCAGCGTGAGCCCCCACGCGGCCAGCGAACCGAGGATCGTCCGCTTGGCGCCGTAGACGCGGGCCAGACGGCCCATCCCCAGTGCGCCCGCCACCGCGAGCACCTGGACCAGCAGCACCGCCACGATCAGCGTGGACTGCTCCAGCTCCAGCTCCTCCGAGCCGTAGATCGAGGCCTGCGAGATCACCGTCTGCACGCCGTCGTTGTAGATCAGGTAGGCGAGCAGGAACGACAGGGTCAGCGGATAGCGGCGCATGTCCTTGAGCGTCGCGATCAGCTGCTTCCACCCGCTGACGGCCGGGCCCTCCTCCCGGACCACCTTCCGGTCCCGCAACCGGCGCAACGGAACGATCGTGAAGGCCCCCCACCACAGACCGGCCGAGGCCAGGCAGATGCGCACGGCCGCGCCCTCGGAGAGGCCGAAGGAGTCGTGGCCCTGGAAGAGCACCAGGTTCAGCACCAGGACGAAGGCGCCCGAGGTGTAGCCGAAGGCCCAGCCCCGCGAGGAGACGGTGTCCCGCTCGTCCGGACCCGCGATCTGCGGCAGGTAGGCGTTGTAGAGCACCATCGAGACCGCAAGGGACGCGTTCGCGACGATCAGCAGCACCCCGCCCAGCAGGTAGCGGTCGCCGCCGAGGAAGAACATTCCGGTCGTGGCCGCGGCCCCCGTGTACGCCGCCGCCGCGAGCAGCGGCTTCTTGCGGCCGCCGCGGTCCGCGACCGCCCCCGCCAGCGGCATGATCAGCACGGCCACGATCACCGACGCCGACACCGCGTACGCGAAGAACGACCCGGCCCGCACCGGTATGCCCAGCGGGTGGACGTAGCCGTGCGCGTCCGCGGCGGCCTTGGCGACCGCCGTCAGGTACGGCCCGAGGAACACCGTGAGCACGCTCGTCGAATACACCGAGCAGGCGAAGTCGTAGAAGTACCAGCCGTGCTGCTCGCGCCTGCGGGCCGCCGCCGCGGCCTTCCCGCCGTCGGCCGCCCCGCTCCCGTCGCCGTCGTCCCCCGCACCGGGTTCCGCTTCCGCCGTGGTCCGCGTACTCATCCGTGCCCCTCGCTGGTCCCCGTACCGCACGGCCCGCCGCGCCCCGCGCGGCGGCCGTGCGGGCCGGTCAGGCCCAGGCCCCGCGGCGCTCCAGCACCGTGCGCAAGATGTCGATCCGGTCGGTCATGATGCCATCGACACCCAGGTCCAGCAGCGATTCCATACGTTCCGATTCGTTCACGGTCCACACGTGGACCTGGAGGCCCCGCGCGTGCGCCGTCTCCACGAAGCGCCGGTCGACCACGCGGATGCCCGACTGGACCTCCGGGACCTGCGCCGCCACCGCCCCCACGCGCAGCGCCGCCGGGATCGCGAACGAGCGCAGCCGCAGCCCCAGCACGCCCCGCACCCCGTACGAGGTGGCCAGCCGGGGCCCGGCGATCCGCTGCGCCCGCGCCACCCGCCCCTCCGAGAACGAACCGACGCACACCCGGTCCCAGGCCCCGGTCCGCGCGATCAGGTCGAGCAGCGGGAAGAGCGCGGGCTCGGCCTTGACGTCGACGTTCCAGCGGGCGTGCGGGAACTCCTCCAGCAGCTCCTCGAAGAGGGGCAGCGGCTCGCTCCCGGCCACCCGGGCCGCGCGCACCGCGCTCCAGGGGAGCTCGCCGATCCGCCCCCGCGCGTCGGTCACCCGGTCCAAGGTGGCGTCGTGGAAGGCGACCAGGCGTCCGTCGGCGGTCGCGTGGACGTCGGTCTCGAAGTACCGGTACCCGGCGGCGGCGGCCCGCCGGAAGGTGGTGGCGGTGTTCTCCAGCCCGTCCGCGGCCCCGCCGCGATGCGCGAAGGGAAGCGGAGCCGGGTGGTCCAGATAGGGGTGCCGAAGGCGTACGTACGTCACGGCGGCAGTATGCACCGGCCGGACCGGCTCCGCCCCGGGCGGCCGGGCGACTGCCGGGCGACCGCCGCGCGGCCGCCGCCCCGGGGCCGCTGGCCCAAGTGGCTCCCGGCGTGACACCCTGGGCCCGCAGGAACAAGCCAATCCCGGTCGCGGCACCCCCGCTCCGGGGCCAATCCTTCGAAAGTGGACCGGACAGCATGGCTCAGTGGACCTCCGCGGTCGGTGCCGCACAGCTCGCCCGGCTGATCACCTCGCAGCAGCAGCCGCAGCCCGCGGTGGCGGGCGCGCGCAAGCCGCCGGCCTACCGTGCGCTCGCCGACGGGATCAGGCTGCTGGTCCTGGAGGGCCGGGTGCCCGTCGCGGCCCGACTGCCCGCCGAGCGCGAGCTGGCCGTCGCCCTCGCGCTCAGCCGCACCACCGTCGCCGCCGCCTACGAGGCCCTGCGCTCCGAGGGGTTCCTGGAGTCCCGCCGCGGCGCCGGGAGCTGGACCTCCGTACCGGCCGGGAACCCGCTGCCCGCGCGCGGCCTGGAGCCGCTGCCGCCGGAGGCCCTCGGTTCCATGATCGACCTCGGCTGCGCGGCCCTGCCCGCCCCCGAACCGTGGCTGACCAAGGCCGTCCAGGGGGCGCTGGAGGAGCTGCCGCCCTACGCGCACACCCACGGGGACTACCCGGCGGGCCTGCCCGCGCTGCGCCGGATGCTCGCCGACCGCTACACCGAGCGCGGCATCCCGACCATGCCCGAGCAGATCATGGTCACCACCGGGGCGATGGGCGCGATCGACGCCATCTGCAGCCTCTTCGCCGGCCGCGGCGAGCGGATCGCGGTGGAATCCCCCTCCTACGCCAACATCCTCCAGCTCATGCGCGCCGCCGGGGCCCGCCTGGTGCCCGTCGCGATGGCGGACGGGCTCGCCGGCTGGGACATGGCCACCTGGCGCCAGGTGCTGCGCGACGCCGCGCCCCGCCTCGCCTACGTGGTCGCGGACTTCCACAACCCCACCGGAGCCCTGGCCTCCGAGGAGCAGCGCCGCGAGATGGTCGAGGCGGCCCGCTCGGCCGGCACCGTCCTGGTCGTGGACGAGACCATGGCCGAACTGCGCCTGGACCCCGACCTGGAGCTGCCCCGCCCGGTCTGCTCCTTCGACCCCGCGGGCAGCACGGTCATCACGGTCGGCTCGGCCAGCAAGGCCTTCTGGGCGGGCATGCGGATCGGCTGGGTCCGCGCCGCCCCGGACGTGATCCGCAGCCTGGTGGCCGCCCGCGCCTACGCCGACCTGGGCACCCCGGTGCTGGAACAGCTGGCGGTGAACTGGCTGATGCGGACCGGGGGCTGGGAGGAGGCGGTGGAGATCCGCCGCACCCAGGCCCGGGAGAACCGGGACGCGCTGGTCGCGGCCGTGCGCCGGGAACTGCCCGACTGGGAGTTCGTGGTGCCGGGCGGCGGGCTGACCCTGTGGGCCCGCGCGGGCGGGCTGTCCGGCTCCCGGCTGGCGGAGGTGGGGGAGCGGGTCGGCGTGCGCGTCCCCTCCGGTCCGCGGTTCGGGGTCGACGGGGCCTTCGAGGGCTACGTGCGCCTGCCGTTCACGGTCGGCGGCCCGCTGGCCGAGGAAGCCGCCTCCCGCCTGGCCGCCGCGGCCCGGCTGGTGGGCAAGGGCGCGGGCGGCGGCGGAGCGGAGCCCCCGCGCACGTTCGTCGCGTAACCGCCGCGGGCCACGGGGGCCGCGCCGCCGGGCGGGGCTGCGTCTCCAGCCCCGCCGGCGACGGCCTACAGCGCGTCCGCCGCGTCCGCCGCGACCTCGGGGATCTCGGAGGCGTCGATCGCGGCGCCCTGGGCCGGGGTCCGGTCCGGGTGCGGGCGCAGCGGCTTCGACAGGACGGTGCGGGCGCGCTCGGGCAGCAGCGCGCGCACGGCCTCGCGGTGCACCGGGTGCGCCGCGTCGTCGTACGGGTCCGGGGTGGCCGGGACCTGGAGCCGGTGCACCGGGCCCGACCCGAGCCGGGCGTACCCGCGGCCGGGCGGGACCTGCGGGGTCGGCGTGGTGTGCGGGGGCAGCCCGAGGACCTCGGCGATCTGGTGGATCGCGGCCGGTCCGAGCACCGCCCGGGCCCGGGTGTGCTGCCACACCGCGTCGCCGAGGAACTCCAGGTGGTCGAACTGCTCGGCCACCACCACCGTGACGTGGACGGCCCGCCCGTGCCGCAGCGGGACCTGGAGCAGGCCCAGCGGATCGGGGCGCCCCTCGGCCGATGCCAGGTGGCCGAGCACGCTCGGCCGGTCCAGCAGGATCCACAGGGGGCGCCGGACGTCCTCGGGGGCGGGCTGCCCCGCCTCGCGGGCCCGGTGCCCGGCGATCAGCCGGCGCTCGGTCTCGTGGGCGGCCCACTCCAGGATCGCCAGCGCCCCGGCCGGACCGCTCTCCACGGCGAGCACCCCCGCGCGCCCCGAGAGGCAGGAGTACTCGCCGCTGCCGCCGCCCTCGACCAGCACCACGTCGCCGCCGTGCTGGAGGGCCTGCAGGGCGATGGAGCGCAGCAGGGTGGAGGTACCGCTGCCGGGTTGGCCGACGGCGAGCAGGTGGGGCTCGGTGGAGCGGGGGCCGGTCCGCCAGATCACCGGCGGCGCGTCGCGGGTCTCCTCGCCGTCGGCCACCGGCAGGGTGCGCTGCACCGAGGACGCGTCGGTGAAGCCGAGGACCGTCTCGCCGGGCGAGGTCACGAAGGGCTGGGCGGCGATGCTCGTGGGCAGCGCCGTCAGCACGCTCAGGTCCAACTGGTTGCCCTCCTCGTCCCAGGCGAAGAGGTACTCCCGCCCGCGCCCGGACTTGGCGTGCAGCAGGGACTCGATGCGCGCCCGCGAGGAGGCCTCGCCGTCGGTGAAGTAGGCCGGGTAGCGGATCCGCAGCCGGGTGAGGCGGCCCGCGTCGTCGAAGGCGAAGTCGCTGAAGGCCTTGTCCCACTCGCCGCCGTGGGCGAAGAGCGGGCTGGGGTCCTCGGGGATGGAGAAGTAGGGGACGAGGGCTTCGTAGAGGGAGCACAGGCGCTCGGTCTCCGCGTCGCCGGGCCCGGTCCGCACGGGGGTGCGGTCCCGCCCGTGCCAGCCGGCCGCCGCCATGAGGGTGACCAGGGCGATCAGCGGACCGTAGGGCACGAGCGCGACCACCAGCACGCAGGCCGCCCCCAGGAACAGCGCGGGACCGCGCCGGTCCTTCGGGGTGGCGGCCCACCTGCGCCGCCCGGCCGTGGCCAGGACGCGCAGGCCCCGCCCGATGGTCAGCAGCGGATGGAGGACGTCCGTGGCGTTGTCGGCGGCCGTGCGAGCGAGGTCGCGACCCCGGCTCAGCGAAGCGTTGCCGCTGATGAGGATGCGGGGAAGTGGGCGCCGGGCCACGGGCGTCTCCTGTGGTTCTTCGGTGCTGCTGGTACGGGCGGGGGTCGTGCCGGTCAGAGCTTGATGCCGCCGAGGAGGCTCGCGAGGCTGGCCGTACTGGCCGTGATGCTCGGGGCGATGGCCGATCCGGCGAGGAAGAAGCCGAACAGCGCACACACGAACGCATGGGACAGCTTCATCCCGTCCTTCTTGAAGAAGAGGAAGCAGATGATGCCGAGCAGGACGACACCTGAGATGGACAGGACCATAAGAAGCTCTCCAAGCTCTCCTGGTGGGTGGGGACAGTCACCATCAGTTGTTCCAGGCTCACAGCAAGTATCAATGCGATAAAAGGTGCAGATGGGTGATTTCTGTAATTTTTCACTGATCCGGACCAGTCGGACCGGCTCCGGGCCCGCTCCGCCGCCGCTCCCGTCGCGCTCCCCCGCGCGGGGGGATCTTTGCCTCGGTCCGGCCCCGCCATGTACCGGTGCGGGCAGTACTCTGTCGATTCACCCGTACGGACGTAGCGCCGTGCGTTCCCCTGCCCGCCCGGCCTGGGGAAACTTCACGCCAGGCAGCCAATGAGAGGCGGTACGACCCGATGAGCGAGCACGCCGAGAACGGCCACCAGGACGTCCCCGAGGTTCCCGACGAGGACGTCATCGAGCTGGCCACCAAGATCTTCGACCTCGCCCGGCAGGGCGACACCGAGACGCTCACCGCGTACCTCGACGCGGGCGTCCCGGCGAACCTCACGAACGACCGCGGCGACACCCTGGTCATGCTCGCCGCCTACCACGGCCACGCCGAGGCCGTCACGGCCCTGCTCGCCCGCGGCGCCGAGGGCGACCGCGCCAACGACCGCGGCCAGACCCCGCTCGCCGGCGCCGTCTTCAAGGGCGAGGAGCCGGTGATCCGCGCCCTGCTCGCCGGGGGAGCCGACCCGAACGCGGGCACGCCGTCCGCGGTGGACACCGCGCGCATGTTCGGGAAGGCCGACTTGCTCGAACTCTTCGGAGCCAAGTAGTCCGTTTCTACGGGGGCGTACATCCCGGGATGGTCACGGCGGCCTTAAATGTGGTCGCGGTGCACAAACCGGCTGGGTCATCATGGCGACGGATTCGATTCGCGAACCAGGGGCACGGGCAGGAACGGGCAGGACAAGACAGGTCCCCGCCCGGTCCGGCCGCCGGCCGCGACGCACCGAGAGAGTGAGAAGGCAATGGTCTACATCGAGCGGAACAAGACGGCGAACGTCCTCACATGCTGTTACGCGGCCCTGTGAATCCCGATTCCCGGTCGCGTCCCCAGCTTGATTTGAGGCCCTTCCCATGTTCGAACCAGTCATAGCGCCGAGCGGGACCCTGCTCGGTCTCCTCCAGCGCGGCCGCGGCGACGGCACGCTGCACGCGCTCGCCGCGCCCCGGGCGGAGGCCCTCGCGGCCCTCAACCAGTGCGTGCTGCGAGATCCGCGCCAGGACTGGCAGGTCGAGAACCGCTCCCTGTACTACGCCCGCCTGTACCTGGACCTCAGCGGTCCGCTCGGCGAGATCGAGGCGCACCTCTTCAGCGCCGAAGACCTCCTCGACGACGGTGACCACCGCACCGGGCTCGCCCTGTCCGTCCTCGGCCACCTGGCCTCGTACGGCCGCGACGACGCGCTGATGCTGCTGCGCCGCTACGCCGCCGCCGGGGCGAACTGGGCCTGGGCCCTGGACGAACTCGCGCTGCGCGACGACGACGCCGGGCTGCGCGCCCTGGCCGGGCCCGTCATGGCCCGGTTCCCCGACACGGTCGAGGGCGGCGCGCTGCTCGCGGCCGCCGTCCGCGACGCCTACGAACCGCGCCCGTGGAGCCTGTGGGAGCAGGGAGCCGAGTTCGGCGAGCGGCTGCGCGCCGCCCGCCAGCAGGGCTCCTTCGACCGCTGGCAGCGCCAGCTCACCCCGTCCGGGCCCCGCCCGGGCTGGGGCGTCCAGGCCGTCTTCGACTGGGCCGCGGACGGGCTGCTGCGCGGTACGCCGCTGCACGTCCCCGCCGCCCGCTGCCTGGCCGCCGTCGCCACGCCCGAGGACCGGTCGGCGATCCTGGCCGCCGCCGCGGGAGCCGGCGGCGAGGCCGCCCGCGCCACCGCGCTGCACCACCTCGTCCTGGCCGAGCCGGAGAACCCGGCCGTCCTCGACCTGATCGAGGCCGCCGGCGACGAACCCGCCGTGGCCGCCTACGAGCGCATGTGCGGCCCCGCCGCCGTCGACCGGGCCCGGGCCTGGGTGCACCGCCCCGACGCCCTGGGCGCGGCCGCGGCGGCCCTGCTGGCCGCCCGTGGCGGAGCCGAGGACGCGGGCCTGGTGCTCGGCGCGCTGCGCGCGACGGTCCGCGCGGCCGGACCCGACACCGTACGGCTCTTCACCCTGGTGGACGGCGCGGGACGGCTCGCCATCGGCTGCGCCGCGCCCGTACTGCGCCACGTCTACCGCGAGACCGCCTCGTCCCACCTGCGCGGCCGCGCCGCGCGGGCACTGGCCAGCACCGACCCGTCCTTCGCGGCGGGCTTCGCGGTCGAGTGCCTGTGGGACTGCGAGGAGACCACCCGCGAGGTGGCCGCCCACCACGCCGAGACCGCCGACGCCCGGGTCGCTCCGCGGCTGCGCCGCCTCGCGTCGGATCCGGCGGAAGAGGAAGACGTGCAGTCGGCGGTCCGCAACCGGATCGCACCGGAGTCCGCCGTGTAGCCGGGATCCGCCGCGGAGCCGCACGGCACGCGTCGCACGGCGTTCGAGGACGCGGGGGCGGGGGCGGGGACGCGGGGGCGATCGCCCCCGCG
>NZ_JBHWLC010000142.1:0-10238 GCF_042730635.1 Streptomyces sp. NPDC059917 | reverse complement strand
CACATCCACACCCTCCACCAAACCCACCCCCACCTCACCATCACCAACGGATACGGCCCCGCCGAATCCATGGGCTTCACCACCACCCACACCACACACCGAACCAACACCCCACCCGCCACCATCTCCATCGGCACCCCCCTCACCAACAAACACGCCTACATCCTCGACACCCACCTCAACCCCACACCCCCCGGCACCACCGGCGAGCTCTACCTCACCGGCCACGGACTCGCCCACGGCTACCTCGCCCAACCCACCACCACCGCAACCCACTTCATCCCCCACCCCTACGGACCCCCCGGCACCCGCCTCTACCGCACCGGCGACCAAGCCCACTGGGACACCCACGGCAACCTCCACTACACCGGCCGCACCGACACCCAAATCAAAATCCGCGGCTTCCGCATCGAACCCACCGAAATCGAAACCACCCTCACCACCCACCCCCACATCACCCAAGCCACGCTCGCCACCCACCCGGACCACCACGGCACCCCGCAGCTGACCGCCTACGTCACGGCTGCCGGGCCGGACCCCGCGCCCTCCCCGCAGGACATCCGCATCTGGCTGCGGACCCTGCTCCCCGACCACATGGTCCCGGCCTTCGTCGTGCTGCTGGAGCGGCTGCCGCTCACCCCCAACGGGAAGATCGACAAGCGCGCCCTGCCCGCCCCGCAGGCCGTCACCGCGGTCGGCGGCCGCGAGCCCCGCACTCCCCTGGAGGAGACCGTGCGCGGCTACTTCACCGAGGCGCTGGGCGCGCCCGCGCCGCTCTCCATCGACGACGGCTTCTTCGACCACGGCGGCCACTCCCTGCTCGCCGCCCGCCTGACCAACCGGATCGCCACCACGCTCGGCGTCGCCCTCTCCCTGCGCGACATCTTCCAGAACCCCACCCCCGCCACCCTCGCCCACCGCATCGAGACCGCACGGTCCGAGGCGGACGGCGCACCGGCCGCGCCCCGCCGGGCCCGCCCCGCCCTGCGCCGCCGCACCGGCACCGACCACGAACGGAGTTCCTCATGACCAGCACCGCCGCCTTCGACCTCGACGCCGACTTCCCGGCCCCGGCCCCCGACGACGTCGTGTGGGACCTGCCGGGCGAGGGTCCGCAGCGCCTCTCGCTGCTCGTCCTGCCGCACGCCGGAGGCAACGCCCACGCCTACGCCGAATGGCGCGAGCACCTGCCCGCCGACGTCCGGCTGCTGATCGGCCAGTACCCCGGCCGCGGCGCCCGGTTCGCCGAGGAACTCCCCCGCGACATCGCGGACCTGGCCGGTCCGGTCGTGGCCGCGCTGCCCGCCGGGGTCACCGAGGAGCTGGTGGTGCTCGGGCACAGCATGGGCTCGCTGGTCGCCTTCGAGGTCGTACGGCTCCTGCAGGCGGCCGGGCACGCGCCGCGCCACCTCGTCGCCTCCGCGTGCCGGGCGCCGTTCCTGCCCAACCCGAGCGCGGTGCACCCCGAGCGGCTCGACGACGACCAGTTGGTCGCGGCCATCAAGGAGCGCGGGGGCACGGACGACGGGATCCTCGACGAGCCGGAACTGCGCGAGATCATCCTGCCGTCCATCCGCGCGGACTTCGCCATCGACGACGTCTACCGCTGCGCCGACGAGGCGGCCCGGGTGGAGTGCCCGGTCCTGGTGGTCGGCGGGGACGCCGACCCGGTGGTGCCGGCCGAGGCCCTGGAGCGTTGGGCGGAGGTCACCGACCACGACTTCGCCACCCGGATCCTGCCCGGCGGCCACTTCTACTTCCAGCAGCAGCTGCCCGCCTTCTTCGACCTGCTCTCCGGGGCCCTCGGCGCCCACGCGGCCGCCGCCTCCGCGTAGCCGTCCCGCGCGACCCGGCCGCCCCTTCGCCCCGAACTTCCCTTCCCCTTAAGGACTTTCCATGACCACCTTCGCCACCGCCCCCGCGCACACCGGGATCGACCCGGTCCGCGAGCCCGGCAAGCCCGTCGTCGTCCACACCCCGCAGGGCCTGGACCTCGACGCCGCCGTCGCCTGGGTCGACACCCACCGCGCCGCCATCCAGGCCGAGTTGCACCGCAGCGGCGCCGTGCTGCTGCGCGGGCTGCCCGTCGAGGACGCGGCCTCCTTCGCCCGGGCCCGGGACGCGCTCATCCAGCGGCGCGCCGGCTACAAGGAGAAGGCCACGCCGCGCACCGACTTCGGCGAGGGCGTCTTCTCCTCCACCGACCTGCCCGCCCTCCAGCCCATCCGGCTGCACAACGAGAACAGCTACACCCTCGACTTCCCCGGCGTGCTCCTCTTCGGCTGCGTGACCGCCCCCGAGGAGGGCGGTGCCACCACCGTCGGTGACATGCGCGAGGCGCTGCGGCTGCTGCCGCCGGAGCTGGTGGAGCGCTTCGAGCGGGCGGGCTGGCTGCTCGTGCGCAACTACTCCGAGCTGGCCGGGCTGCCCTGGTACAAGACGTTCGCGACCGAGGACAAGGCCGTGGCCGAGGCGTACTGCGACGAGAACGTCGTCGGCTACGAGTGGCTCGACGAGGACGACTCGATGATCACCCGTCAGCGTCGTTCGGCGATCGTCACCCACCCGGTGACCGGCGAGCGCACCTGGTTCAACCACTTCGCCTTCTGGAACGCGCGGACCCTGGACGAGGACATCCGCGAGGTGCTCGTGGAGACGTACGGCGAGGACGGCCTGCCCTTCAACACCTACCTCGGCGACGGCTCCCGGCTCACGGACGCCGAGGTCGACGCGATCAACGAGGTCTACGAGCGGGTGACCGTACGGGAGACCTGGCAGCAGGGCGACCTGATGATCGTCGACAACATCCTCTGCGCCCACGGCCGCGAGGCCTTCAAGGGCGACCGCAAGATCCTCGTCGCCATGGGCGAGCCCGTCGCGCTCGCCGAGTGCGCCCCCGCCACCCAGCCGTCCACCACCCTCTTCGGGAAGTGACCACCATGACCGCCGTGCTCCCCGAGCGTCCCCGCACCCTCGACGCCGCCCTCCCGCTCCCCCTCCCCCGCGCCGCGGCCCCCACCGCCGCCCCCGCCGATCTGCTCGCGCGGCTCGCGCGGGTGCCCGGGGCCCGACCCGCCGTGGTCGCCGGCGACCGCGAGCTGGACTTCGACGCGCTGCGCGCCGAGGCCCAGCGGATCGCCGACCGCCTCGCCGCCCGCGGGATCGGTCCCGAGAGCGTGGTGGCGCTGTGCCTGCCGCGCGGCGCGGACCTGGTGGCCGCCCTGATCGGCACGCTGACCGCGGGGGCCGCGTACCTGCCCGTGGACCCGAAGCTGCCCGCCGAGCGGCGGCGCTACCTCGTCGAGGACGCGGGCGCCGACCTGGTGGTCACCGCCGGCCCCGACGCGGCGCCGCTCGCCGAGGGCGTGCCGCACCTGCCGGTGGGCGAGCTGACCGCGCCGGGCGAGGGGCGCCCGTACGCCCCGGTGGCCGTGGGCGCCGACACGCTGGCCTACGTCATCTACACCTCCGGTTCCACCGGCCGCCCCAAGGGCGTCGAGATCGGTCGCGCCGCCGCCGCCGCGCTGCTCGCCGAGCTGGAGGGCGCGGGGATCGCCGTCACCGACGGCGGGCGGGTCGGCTGGAACGCCTCGCCGTCCTTCGACGCCTCCGTGCAGCAGTGGGTGCGGATCTGCCGCGGCGACACCATCGTCATGATCGACGACGAGACCCGTGCGGACCCGGCGCTGCTGGCCGCGCTGGTCGACGAGCAGGCCCTGACCGACCTGGACATCACCCCCTCGCACGCCGATCCGCTGCTGGACCTGCTGACCGCCGACGGCGGGCCGCGCCCGCTGACCCTGCTGATCGGCGGCGAGGCGATCAGCCCGGCCCTGTGGCAGCGCATCGGGGAGCGCACCCGCGCCGGGGTGCTGCGCGCGGTGAACCTGTACGGGCCCACCGAGTGCACCGTGGACTCCACGGCGGGCTGGATCGACGGGGCGGACGAGCCCCACATCGGCGCCGTCCTGCCGGGCCTGCTGATGCGGGTCCTGGACGAGGAGCTGAAGCCGGTCGAGGTCGGCGGCAGCGGCGAGCTCTACCTGGCGGGGCCGCGCGTGGGCCGCGGCTACCGCCGCCGTCCCGGGCTGACGGCGGAGCGGTTCGTGGCCGACGCGGGGCGGTCCCCCGCGGGCGGTGGCCGGATGTACCGTACGGGCGACCTCGTGCGGCTGCTCCCGGACGGCCGCCTCGGCTATCTGGGCCGGGCCGACGGACAGGTCAAGCTGCGTGGCCACCGCATCGAACTGCCGGAGATCGAGGCCGCGGTGGCCGCGTACCCGGGGGTCGCGGAGGCGGCCGTGGTGCTGCTGGACGAGGTCAACGGAGCACCGGGCCTGGTCGCGTACTACCGCGCCGCGGATGCCGGGGCGGGCGCCGTGACGCAGGCCGGACTGCGCGAGCGGCTGGGCGCGGAACTGCCCGGCTACATGGTCCCCTCCGCCTTCGTGGCCCTGGAGCGCTTCCCCACCACGACCAACGGCAAGTTGGACCGCGCCGCGCTGCCCGCGCCGGTCGCGCCCGAGGCGGATCCGGTCGCGGCGGGCGCCGGGGAGGCCGCCGAGCTGACCCGCTCGCAGCAGCTGATCGCCCGGGTCTGGGCGGTCGTGCTCGGCGCCCCGCACATCGGGCCCGACGACAACTTCTTCAAGCTGGGCGGCCATTCGCTGCTCGCGATCAAGCTGGTGTCCCGGGTCCGCGCCGAACTCGGCGTCTCGTTGCCGGTCAAGGCGGTCTACGCCAACCCCCGGCTGCGCGACCTCGCCGCCTTCATCGACACGCTCGTCGACGCCACCGCCGCAAGCCAGGACCAGTGAGGACATGACCGTGATCCCGTTGTCGTTCGCCCAGCGCAGACTGTGGTTCCTGGGGCGGCTGCACGGCCCGTCGGCCACCTACAACGCGCCGGTGGTGCTCCACCTCGACGCGGTGCCCGACACCGCCGCGCTCGGCGCGGCGTTGGCCGATGTGACCGGCCGGCACGAGGTGCTGCGCACCGTGCTGGCGGCGGGCGCCGACGCGGAACCCCACCAGCGGGTGCTGACGACCGCGGAGCTGCCCGGGCTCGTGGTGCAGGACTGCGCGCCCGGTGAAGTGGACCGGATCGTCGCCGGATTCACCCGGCAGACGATCGACATCACGGTCGAACCTCCCCTGCGGGCACGGTTGTTCGTGCCCGGCGATGGGACCTCGGTGCTGGTCCTGCTGATCCACCACGTGGCCACCGACGGCTGGTCCGTGCGCCCGCTGCTGCGCGACCTGGGCACCGCCTACGCGGCCCGGCTGGCCGGGACCGCACCGGCCTGGCAGCCGCTGCCGGTCCAGTACGCCGACTACGCGCTCTGGCAGCACGAACTGCTCGGGGACCCCGCCGACCCCTACAGCCTGGCCCGCGAGCAGCTGGACCACTGGGAGGCGGCCCTGGCGGGCGCCCCGGCCGTCATCGCGCTGCCCGCCGACCGGCCGCGCCCGGTCGAGCCCTCGGGTCGGGGGGCCACGCTGACCGCGCGGCTCGACGCCGCCGCCCACGGCGGGCTGCTGGCGCTCGGTCGCGGTCGGCAGGCCACGCTGACCATGGTGGCCCGCGCCGCGCTGGCCGCCGCCCTCGGGGCGGCGGGCGCCGGGCAGGACGTGGTGATCGGCGCGCCCGTCGCGGGGCGCCCCGAGGAGGACCTCTACGACCTCGTGGGCTTCTTCGTCAACTCCCTGGCGCTGCGCACCGATCTCTCGGGCGACCCGGCGGTCGGCGAGCTGGTCGAGCGGGTGCGGGACGCGGACCTCGCCGCCTACGAGCACGAGGAGCTGCCCTTCGACCTGCTCGTGGAGCACCTCGCCCCGCAGCGCTCCCTGGGGCTGCACCCGTTCTTCCAGGTGATGCTGACCGTGGACGCGGGCGACGCCGCCGCGCCGGTGTCGCTCGGCAGCGGCCCGGACGCGATCGGCGGGCGGCTCGCGGAGGTGGACCTGGCCGCCGCCAAGTTCGACCTGACCTGGTACTGCGCCCAGCGGCACACCGCGGACGGGCGGCCCGACGGGATCGACCTCGCCGTGCAGTACGCCGAGGACCTCTTCGACGCGCCCACCGCGCGCCTCCTGCTCGACGTCTTCGCCCGCGCCCTCACCGCCTTCGCCGCCGATCCCACCACACGCCTGGGCCAACTCGACCTGCTCACCGACGAGGAGGACGCCGCGTTCGAGGCGCGCCGCTCCCACCTCGCCGCGCTGGCCGCCCGCGCCGAGGCCGAGCGGGCGACCGCCCCCGGCCCCCGCACCGCCCGCGCCCTCTCGCCCCGCGAGGAGATCCTCTGCGGACTCTTCGCCGAGACCCTGGGCCGCACCCACCACCACGCCGACGACAACTTCTTCCGCAGCGGCGGCCACTCCCTCCTCGCCAGCAAACTCGTCAACCGCATCCGCGCCACCCTCGGCCTCGACCTCGGCATCCGCGACCTCTTCCTCGCCCCCACCCCCACCACCCTCCACCAACGCCTCACCACCCACACGACCAACGCGACACCCCGCCCCACCCTCACCCCCGTACCACCCCACCAACGCCCCGACCACATCCCCCTGTCGGCGGCCCAGCGGGCCCTGTGGCTGGTCGGACAGGTCGAGGGCCCGTCGGCGACGTACAACGCGCCGGTGGTGCTGCGCCTGGACGGCGTGCCCGACACGGGTGCGCTCCAGGCGGCGCTGGGCGACGTGGTGGAGCGGCACGAGATCCTGCGGACCCGCTACGCGGCCGAGGGCGGCGAGCCCTACGCGTACCTGCCCGACGGCCCCGGCCCGCGGATCGACCTGACCTCCTGCACGCCCGACAGCCTCGACGAGCTGGTCACCGCCGCCGGTCGGGAGACCTTCGACCTGGCCGCCCAACCGCCCCTGCGGGCGCGGATGTTCCTGCCGGGCGACGGGACCTCGGCGCTGGTCCTGCTGGTCCACCACATCGCCACCGACGGCTGGTCCCTGACCCCGCTGCTGCGCGACCTGGCCGAGGCGTACGAGGCCCGGTCGGCCGGGAGCGCCCCCGCGTGGCAGCCGTTGCCGGTCCAGTACGCCGACTACGCGCTCTGGCAGCGCGAGCTGCTCGGGGACCCCGCCGACCCGGCCTCCCTGGCCCACCGGCAGCTGGCCGACTGGCGCACGGCCCTCGACGGGCTGCCGGCCGCCGCCGACCTGCCCGCCGACCGGCCGCGCCCCGCCGAACCCTCCGGCAAGGGGGCCCTGCTCACGGCCCGGCTCGACGCCGATGCGCACCGCGCGCTCGCGGCGCTGGCCCGCGGCAGCCGGGCCAGCCTCTTCATGGTGGCCCGCGCGGCGCTCGCCGCCGCGCTGGCCGCCACGGGCGCGGGCGCCGACCTCGCCATCGGCACCCCGGTGGCGGGCCGCCCGGACCAGGCCCTGCACGACCTGGTGGGCTTCTTCGTCAACTCCCTCGCCCTGCGCGCCGATCTGTCCGACGACCCCGCGGTCGGCGAGCTGGTCGAGCGGGTGCGGGACGCGGACCTCGCCGCCTACGACCGCCAGGACCTGCCCTTCGACCTCCTCGTGGAGCACCTCGCTCCCGAACGCGCCCTGGGGCGGCACCCGTTCTTCCAGGTGATGCTGACCGTGGCGGACGCCGAGGACGACCGCTTCGCCCTCGGTGCGGTGACCGGCCGGGCCACCAGCACCGACCTGGGGGCCGCCAAGTTCGACCTGTCCTTCCACTGCGCGCAGACGCGCACGGCGCAGGGCGAACCGGCGGGCATGGACCTGATGGTGCAGTACGCCGAGGACCTCTTCGACGCGTCCACCGCGCGCCTGCTGCTCGACGTCTTCGCCCGCGCCCTCGCCGCCTTCGCCGCCGACCCGAGCCTGCGGCTGGGCCAACTCGACCTGCTCAGCGCCGAGGAGGGCGCCGCGCTCGACACCCGCCGCTCCCACCTCGCGGCCCTCACCGCCCGGGCCGCGCGGGCCGCGGCGGAGGCCGAGGCCGAGCGGGCCCGCGGCGCCGCGGCCCGCACCCTCTCGCCCCGCGAGGAGATCCTCTGCGGACTCTTCGCCGAGACCCTGGGCCGCACCCACCACCACGCCGACGACAACTTCTTCCGCAGCGGCGGCCACTCCCTCCTCGCCAGCAAACTCGTCAACCGCATCCGCGCCACCCTCGGCCTCGACCTCGGCATCCGCGACCTCTTCCTCGCCCCCACCCCCACCACCCTCCACCAACGCCTCACCCACACCACAGCCGACACCACCCCCCGCCCCACCCTCACCCCCGTACCGCCCCACCAACGCCCCGACCACATCCCCCTGTCCTACGCGCAGCGCCGACTGTGGTTCATCGACCAGCTCGAAGGGCCCTCCGCGACCTACAACATCGCGCTGGTGCGGCGCCTGGACCGGGATCTGGATCCGGCCGCACTCGCCGGGGCCCTGGCCGACGTGGCCGAGCGGCACGAGGTCCTGCGGACCGTCTACGGGGCCGAGGGCGGGGAGCCGTACCAGCGGGTGCTGTCCGGGGCCAGGCCCCAGCTGGAGCTGGGCCGCCCGGCGGACGTGGCCGCCGCGGTCGACGAGGCGGCCGGGCACGTCTTCGACCTGACGCGCGACCTGCCGCTACGGGCCTGGCTGTTCCTGCCCGAGGAGCCGACCGGGCAGCAGACCCTGGTGGTCCTGCTGCACCACATCGCGGCGGACGGCTGGTCCACCGACTGCCTGCTCGCCGACCTCGCCGAGGCCTACGGGGCCCGGCTGGCCGGGACCGCACCCGGGTGGCAGCCGCTGCCGGTCCAGTACGCCGACTACACCCTGTGGCAGCGCGAGCTCCTGGGCGGTGCCGAGCACGAACTGGCCCACTGGAAGGAGGCGTTGGACGGTCTGGCGCCGCTGATCGACCTGCCGACCGACCGGCCCCGGCCCGCCGAGCCCTCGGGCCGGGGCGCGGTGACCGGCTTCGCGGTGGGCGCGGACACCCACCGGCGCCTGACCCGGCTCGCGCACGAACAGGGGGCCACCCTCTTCATGGTGGTCCAGGCCGCGCTGGCGGCCGTACTCGACCGCTGCGGGGCGGGCACGGACCTGGCGCTCGGCACCACGGTGGCGGGGCGCGTCGACGACGCGCTGCACCCGCTGGTCGGCTTCTTCGTGAACACGCTGGTGCTGCGGACGGACACGGCCGGGGACCCGACGTTCACCGAGCTGGTGGGGCGGGTGCGGGAGGCGGACCTGGCGGCCTACGACCACCAGGACGTGCCCTTCGACCGGCTGGTCGAGCACCTCAACCCGCACCGGTCCGCCGCCCACCACCCGCTGGTGCAGGTGATGATGCAGGTGCACACGGTGGACCCCGCGGCGCGGGACGCGGCGGCCGGTGGTCCCCTGTCCGGCACGGAACCGGCCTTCGGGACGCGGACCGCCAAGGCGGACCTCACCTTCGCGCTCACGCAGGAGCCGGTATCGCGGGCGGGCGGCCAGCAGGGCCTGACGGGCGTGCTGGAGTACGCCACCGACCTGTACGAGGAAGCGGGCGCGCGGCGGCTCGCGGAGCTGCTGGTGGCCGCGCTGGACGCGTTCGCGGCGGATCCGGCGCTGCGCGTCGGGCAGTTGGCCGCCCCGGCGGATCCGCGCGGCGAGCGGCCGTGGGCCGGTGGGTACCGGATCGACCTGGCCCGGGTCACCGAGGTGCTCGCCGCGCACCCGGACGTGCTGCGGGCCGAGGTGCGGGTGGTGGACGGACGGGTGGTCGCCGAGGTGACCGGCGCCGTCACGGAGGCCGGGCTCCAGGAGTGGGCGGCCCGGCGACTGCCGGAGTACGCGGTCCCGGCGACGGTCCGCGTCCCCCGGGCCACCGCGCCGCAGCCCCCCGCGCCCCCCGGTCCCGAGACCCCCGACCCGCTGCTCGTCACCCTGCTCGCCCTCTTCGGCGAGGTGCTGGACGGGCGGGTGGCCGGTCCGCAGGACAACTTCTTCAAGTTGGGCGGGCATTCGCTGCTCGCGGTCCGGCTGGTGAACCGGGTACGGGCCGAGCTGGGCCTGGAGCTCACCCTGCGGGAGGTGTTCCGGCACCCGACCCCGGCCGGGCTGGCCGCCCTGCTGGCGCGAGCCGCCGCCACGCCGCCGCCGCTGGTCCCGGTGCCGGTCCCGCCGCCCCTGCGTCGGCGCACCCAGGCGGGCGCGCGGACCCGGCGGGCGTAGGTCCGCACCCTCCCCCCGGCGCGACGCCCGGGGCGCCCCCTGCCGGGGCGCCCCGGGCC
>NZ_JBHWLC010000141.1:0-10890 GCF_042730635.1 Streptomyces sp. NPDC059917 | reverse complement strand
CGGCCGGGCCGGAGCGCTGGCCCGGCTCGGCGAGGCCCGCGCCTCCGCCGACGCCCACGCGGTGGCCGCCGCGCGCGGCGGGCTGCCCGACGCCGTGCGGACCGCCGCGCGCCAGGTCCTGGAGGAGGCGGGACGTGACACACCCCCGCTGCTCCTGGACTACCTGGCCCTGGTGGACCCCGCAGACTTCACCGAGGTCGGCCCCGGTCACTTCGGGCCGGCCGTACTGGCCGTCGCCGCGAAAGTCGGCACGACCAGGCTGATCGACAACCTTCCATTGGAGTTCGGAGCACACTCGTGAGCACTGGCAGTGGTGGCGCAGGTACCCCGGCGGGCGGTACCGGCATACGGCTGCACGCCCCCGCCCCCGGCTGGTCCGTCGAGGCGGACGTGGTCGTCGTCGGCTCCGGCGTGGCGGGCCTGACGGCCGCGCTGCGCTGCGCGGCCGCGGGCCGCCGTACCGTCGTCGTCACCAAGGCGCGCCTCGACGACGGGTCCACGCGCTGGGCCCAGGGCGGCATCGCCGCCGCCCTCGGCGACGGCGACACCCCCGAGCAGCACCTGGACGACACCCTCGTGGCGGGCGCGGGCCTGTGCGACGAGGACGCCGTGCGGCTGCTGGTCACCGACGGGCCCGGCGCGGTGCGCCGGCTCATCGAGACCGGCGCCGTCTTCGACACGTCCGCCGAGACCGGCGAGATAGAGCTGACCCGCGAGGGCGGCCACCACCGCCGCCGGATCGCGCACGCGGGCGGCGACGCCACCGGAGCCGAGATCTCCCGGGCGCTGGTCGAGGCCGTCCAGGACGCCGGTATCGAGACCGTCGAGAACGCGCTCGTACTGGACCTGCTGACCGACGCCGAGGGCCGCACGGCCGGGGTCACCCTGCACGTCATGGGCGAGGGCCAGCACGACGGCGTCGGCGCCGTCCACGCGCCCGCCGTGATCCTGGCGACCGGCGGCATGGGCCAGGTCTTCTCCGCGACGACCAACCCCTCGGTGTCCACCGGCGACGGCGTGGCCCTCGCGCTGCGCGCCGGAGCCGAGGTCTCCGACCTCGAATTCGTCCAGTTCCACCCGACGGTGCTCTTCCTCGGCGCCGGCGCCGAGGGCCAGCAGCCGCTGGTGTCCGAGGCGGTGCGCGGCGAGGGCGCCCACCTCGTCGACGCGGACGGCGTCCGCTTCATGGTGGGCCAGCACGAGCTGGCGGAGCTGGCCCCGCGCGACATCGTCGCCAAGGGCATCACGCGGCGCATGCTGGAGCAGGGCGTCGACCACATGTACCTGGACGGCCGGCACTTCGGCGCCGCCATGTGGGAGCAGCGCTTCCCCACGATCCTGGCCGCCTGCCGCGCCCACGGCATCGACCCGGTGACCGAGCCGATCCCGGTCGCGCCCGCCGCGCACTACGCGAGCGGCGGCGTGCGCACCGACCTCGACGGGCGCACCACCGTCCCGGGCCTGTACGCCTGCGGCGAGGTCGCCTGCACCGGGGTGCACGGCGCGAACCGGCTCGCCTCCAACTCCCTGCTGGAGGGCCTGGTCTTCGCCGAGCGGATCGCCGCGGACATCGTCTCCCACCGGCCCGCCTCGCACGGCCCGGGCATCCCCGTCCCCTCCACCGGACCGCTGCTGCCCGCCGAGGCCCGCCTGGAGATCCAGCGGATCATGACCGCGGGCGCGGGCGTGCTGCGCTCCGCGGACTCCCTGCGCGGCGCGGCCACCGCCCTGCAGGCCCTGTACACGGCGGCGCTGCACGACCTCGACGCCCACGGCAAGACGGCCGAGCCCGGCACCGACACCTGGGAGGCCACCAACCTCCTGTGCGTGGCCCGGGTGCTGGTCGCCGCCGCCCTGCGCCGCGAGGAGACCCGCGGCTGCCACTGGCGCGAGGACCACCCCGACCGCGACGACGCGGCCTGGCGCCACCACCTGGTCGTACGGCTGTCCCGCGCGGAGAAGCGCGCCCTGGTCGTGACCCCCACCGACTCCGCGGACTTCCCGTCCGTACGCCACCCCCTGGGCACCGAAATGATGGAGCAGCGACCGTGAGCACCCCCGAACAGCACGAGCACACCGAACTCCCCTTGATCGACGGCGGTGACGGCGCGGGCGGCTGCGGCGACGACTGCGGCTGCGGCGGCGGCGAGGAGTCCGGCCTGGACCCGGCGCTCGCCGAGCTGCTCGCCGACGCCGGTCTGGACCCCATCGAGGTCGAGGACATCGCCCACATGGCGCTCTCCGAGGACCTCGACGGCGGGGTGGACGTCACCAGCGTCGCCACCGTCCCCGAGGACGCCGTCGCCACCGCCGACTTCACGGCGCGCGAGGCGGGCGTCGTGGCGGGCCTGCGGATCGCGGAGGCCGTCCTGTCGGTGGTCTGCACCGAGTCGTTCGAGGTCGAGCGGCACGCGGAGGACGGCGACCGGGTCGAAGCGGGCCAGGTGCTGCTCTCCGTCCGCGCCCACACCCGCGACCTGCTGACCGGTGAGCGCAGCGCGCTGAACCTGCTCTGCCGCCTCTCCGGCATCGCGACGGCGACCCGCCGCTGGGCCGACGTCCTGGAGGGCACCGGCGCCAAGGTCCGCGACACCCGCAAGACCACCCCGGGCCTGCGCGCGCTGGAGAAGTACGCGGTCCGCTGCGGCGGCGGCGTCAACCACCGGATGTCCCTCTCGGACGCGGCGCTGGTCAAGGACAACCACGTGGTGGCCGCCGGCGGCGTCGCCCAGGCCTTCAAGGCCGTGCGGGAGGCCTTCCCCGAGGTCCCGATCGAGGTCGAGGTGGACACCCTGGACCAGGTCACCGAGGCGCTGGAGGCCGGCGCGGACCTGATCCTGCTGGACAACTTCACGCCGGAGGAGACCGCGCGGGCCGTCGCCGCCGTGGCGGGCCGGGCGACCCTGGAGTCCTCGGGCCGCCTGACGCTGGAGACGGCGCGCGCCTACGCCGAGACGGGCGTGGACTACCTGGCCGTCGGCGGTCTCACCCACTCCTCGCCGATCCTGGACATCGGCCTGGACCTGCGCGAGGAGCGGTAGATGCTCCTCACCATCGACGTCGGCAACTCCCAGACGGTCCTGGGCCTGTTCGACGGTGACGAGATCGTCGAGCACTGGCGGGTCTCCACCGACCCGCGGCGCACCGCCGACGAACTGGCCGTCCTGATGCAGGGCCTGATGGGCATGCACCCGATGCTCGGCAACGAGCTGGGCGACGGCATCCACGGCATCGCGATCTGCTCGACGGTCCCCTCCGTGCTGCACGAGCTGCGCGAGGTCACCCGGCGCTACTACGGGGACGTCCCGGCGGTCCTGGTGGAGCCCGGCATCAAGACCGGCGTGCCGATCCTGACGGACAACCCGAAGGAGGTCGGCGCGGACCGCATCATCAACGCGTGCGCCGCGGTCGAGCTCTACGGCGGTCCCGCGATCGTCGTCGACTTCGGCACCGCGACCACCTTCGACGCGGTGTCCGTGAAGGGCGAGTACGTGGGCGGGGTGATCGCCCCGGGCATCGAGATCTCCATGGACGCCCTCGGCGTGCGCGGCGCGATGCTCCGCAAGATCGAGCTGGCGCGCCCGCGCAACGTCATCGGCAAGTCCACGGTCGAGGCGATGCAGTCGGGCGTGGTCTACGGCTTCGCGGGCCAGGTCGACGGCGTGGTCGCCCGGATGGCCAAGGAGCTGGTGGGCCCGAACGGCGACCCGGACGACGTCCGCGTCATCGCCACGGGCGGCCTGGCCCCGATGGTCCTGGCCGACTCCGCGGTCATCGACGAGCACGAGCCCTGGCTGACCCTGATCGGCCTGCGGCTGGTGTACGAGCGCAACGCGCCGAACTTCGAGTAGCGGCGGCGGCGTTCGCCCGCACCGGACCCTCTCGAAGGGGCCCGGTGCGGGCTCAGCCGGTGGCGATCGCGCGCAGGGCGTCCAGGTGGCGGGCGTAGACCGTGCGGCCCTCGGCGGTCAGGGAGAGCCAGGTGCGCGGGCGGCGGGCCACGCGGCCCTTCACGACCGCGACCCAGCCCGCCGTCTCCAGCGCCGAGACCTGCTTCGACAGGACCGAGTCGCTGATCTCGACCAGGTCCCGGACGAAGCCGAACTCCGCCCGGTCCACCGGCGCCAGCGCGGCCACCACCGACAGCCGGACGGGGGCGTTGAGCAGCGGCTCCAGCGCGTGCCGCGGATGGCTGGCGCTCACACGGGCCGCCGTAGTTCGAGCAGCGCGCCGACCGCCAGGGGCAGCGCGCAGGCCACCGCGGCCGCCGCCGCGAAGCCGGGGGAGGCGCCGAAGGCGGCCACGCCGAGCGACACCGTCAGGGTGAAGACCGCCGCCCAGGTCCCGATGATCACCCCGTGCCGCAGTCCGAACCCGCGCCGCACCACGCGCTGGTGGGTGGCGTACACGCTCAGCCCGGTCACCAGCAGCGCGTTGGCCAGCCCGAAGACCACGGCCGAGGTGACGCCCCGCCACAGCACGGTCATCGGTACGAGCACCAGCTGGCCGGCGGCGAAGGTCCACAGGTAGCGGGCGTACCAGCCGCTGCCCTTGTGGGCCGCCGCCTCGACCTCGGCGGCGCGGCCCAACCCGCGTCTGGCGTCGGCGGATTCGCGCATGGTTCCCCCTGGTGACGGCTGCCGGACCGCTCGGAGTCGTCCGGACGCTTGCGACGATGGCATCAACTTTCCACTCTGGCAAGTACATGCGAGGGGCGAGCGCCGCAAAGGGCCGGTAGAGGGCCTTTCGCCGCGCCGGAAAGGGGATTTCGAGGAATTTTGTCCGATTAGCGCGTATCTTCGGGCCATGCCCACGCCCTACGGACCCCGCGGCGGCATGGCGTTCAGTGCTGCCGAACTGCACGTGCTCCGGCGCTCGCTCGCCCACGCCCTCCGATCCCCCACGGCCCCGCTGTCGGCCACCGAGGTCCAGGACTGCCTGCGCCTGGCGCAGTCCGTGGACGAGGCGGTCGCGGAAGCGGGGAGACTCAGAGACTTCCTCGTCGCGGACCTGGCCCGGTACCGGCAGGCCCTGCCCGGCTCGCTCCCCGGCTACCTGGAGCTGCTCCGGGACGCCCTGGCCGCCGGCTACGAGCCCGTCCCCGACGACCTGGCCGCCCTGCGCGCCCTGCGCGGCAACCCCGCCGCCGCCGCGCTGCTGGACCGGGCCTGCCGGGTCGCCGAACGGTCCGTGCGCCGCCGTCTCGCCGCCCCCCGGACCCGGCTGCGCGCCCTCGCCGGCGGCAAGGAGGACGAGCCCCCGCGCCGCCCCTCCCCGCCGCGGCACCCCGGCGAGCACGACGACCCCGGCACCGCGGAGCGCCCCGTACCCAAGCCCAGCGAGGTCTTCCCGCCCCGCCGCACCCCGGCCCCGCCCCCGCCGTCCCGCCGCGCCGTGGGCTAGCTAGGCTGGGCACATGGACTACGTTTCCGCGCTCGTGCCCCCCTTCGTCATGGCCGTGCTCTTCGTCCTGCTCGTCCGGACGATCGTCAAGAGCCAGGGCGGCGCCAACAAGGCCAAGGAGGACGCCGCCGTCGACGCGGTGCTCGCCCGGGCCGAAGGCGCACGCCAGCAGAACTGACACCACAGGGCCGGTCGGAGCCTCCTCCGGCCGGGCCCCGGGCGTACGGCGCGAAGCCGTACGCCCGATTTTGTTGCGCGCCCCGGCCGGATCACCAGGCAATTGCGGACATCCCGCACTATCGTGCTGATGTGCCTCGCCCCCTGGGAGATCTCGAAGACGCCGTCATGACGCGGGTGTGGCAGTGGAACCGCCCGGTCACTGTCCGGGAAGTGCTGGAGGACCTCCAGCAGGAACGGTCCATCGCGTACACGACGGTCATGACCGTTATGGACAATCTCCATCAGAAGGGCTGGGTCCGGCGGGAAGCCGAAGGCCGCGCCTATCGATATACGGCGGTCTCCACCCGCGCCGCCTACTCGGCCGCACTGATGAACGAAGCCTGGTCCACCAGTGACAACCCCGCCGCGGCCCTGGTCGCCTTCTTCGGGATGATGTCGCCGGAACAGCGCGAGGCCCTGCGGGCCGCCGTCCAGCTCGTCCAGGGCGACGCCCCGCCGCCCGCCGCGTCCCCGGCCGCCGAAAGCCGCGGCGCCGAAAGCCGCGCCGCCGATACCGATGAGCGCCCCGCCGACCCGGGGCGATAGCGTCCGGGCATGGAAGGCATGGAAGACGATTCGCGTCGGGACCCGGTCCAGGACGCTGCAAATGCAAAAGCAGTGACGATCCGCCGTGCCCGCACCGGCGACGTTCCCGCACTGCGCCGCCTGCTGGACCAGTACGTACAGCAGCGGATCCTGCTCGACAAAGCCCCCGTGACCCTTTACGAGGACATCCAGGAGTTCTGGGTCGCGGAACGCGAAGCCGACGGGCGCGTGGTGGGCTGCGGCGCCCTTCACGTCATGTGGGAAGACCTGGCGGAAGTCCGCACTCTCGCCGTCGACCGCGATCTCAAGGGCGGCGGCGTCGGTCATCGGGTGCTCGGCCAGTTGTTGCACACGGCCCGCGCACTAGGGGTCCACCGGGTTTTCTGCCTGACCTTCGAAGTGGACTTCTTCGCCAAGCACGGCTTCGTCGAGATCGGCGAGACGCCGGTGGACACGGATGTCTACACCGAGCTGCTGCGTTCCTATGACGAGGGCGTCGCCGAGTTCCTGGGTCTCGAACGAGTGAAGCCGAACACCTTGGGCAACAGTCGGATGCTTCTGCACCTCTGATCGGATCCGATGCACGAACCGATCCGAACCGATCGATCACAGCGGCTTTTGCGGTCCTCCGTCCGCCTGTGGCCTATGTCCGAATCGCGCACGTTTCCCGTCATGTTGTGTCCCTGAACCTTGACCCGGGGGTTTGTGTTTTTCCGGGAAAAGCGGTTTCCTTTCCGCGTACTGCATTTTCGATGAAAGGAAATCCCGGTGGCACAGAAGGTTCAGGTCCTTCTTGTCGACGACCTCGACGGTGGCGAGGCGGACGAGACCGTGACGTTCGCGCTGGACGGCAAGACCTTTGAGATCGACCTCACCACCGCCAACGCTGAAAAGCTCCGCGGTCTGCTGGAGCCGTACCTCAAGGGCGGGCGCCGCACCGGTGGCCGCGCCGCCGCAGCGGGTCGTACCAAGGGCCGCGCGGCCGCAACCGCCGGTCACCCCGACACCGCGGAGATCCGCGCCTGGGCGAAGGCGAAGGGCCTCAGCGTGAACGACCGCGGTCGCGTCCCGTCCGAGATCCGCGAGGCCTACGAGAACGCCAAGGGCTGATTCGGCGCGCCTCGCAGGGGCACGCCGGAGCCGTAAGGCCGCCTGATGCGGGCACGGTGGCATTCCGTCGCCGCCGCGCCGACCAGGCGGACGAGATCGGGCCCCGCGCCCTGCCCCGGACCGGGCAGGGCCGGCAGCAGTACGTCACACCCCTGCTCGGGGGGCCGCAGCCACACGGCGGCCCCCCGAGGACTTTCCCCGGCGCTGCCGGGGGGAACGGGCGCAGTCATCCGGCCACCCGCACCCAGGGCGGTCAGATCCAGGGCGACCCCGCCCCACTCCAGCCAGTCGAGCAGCCCGTCCAGCTCGTCCGCGCTGCCCGCGGCCACCAGGAACCGCATCCTGCGCCCCATGAGGGCCACCGGGCCCGTGGCCAGGGGCCTGCGCAGCAGCTCCGCCCCGGCGTCCGCGGGCATCTCCAGCACGTCGAAACGCGTGCCGGTGACCAGCTGTGCGGGCGACCCGCCCGCGGCCGTCCAGCCGAGCACCCGCTCGTACCAGAGGGCGTGCGCCTCCTCGGGCGCGACGCGGGGCAACGGGACGGTGAGGGTCATGCCCGGAGCAACTCCCGAAACGCCGAGGAGTTACGGGAGAGGTGACGCAGTGCACCCGGATCAATGCGGAACGTAAACATCCGTAAGCTCGACATCCCAAATTCGTGACGTAAGTCTGTTCGCCCTTAGCGGAGGAGCCGGGTGGCCCCGGCATGGAGTGTCCGTCGCAACGGGTAAGACATCCCTAGTGGAACGGGGCGAGATCGGGGTGGCACCCTGATTTGACCGGCTCCCGTTCGCCATCGGCGTACACGTGTGACGGGTATCTGCCTGGCCTGCGGGAACATCGTCTCGCACCATCGGGTTGGAGCAGTTGTCGGCTGTGTATGGCGGAGATTCCCCACCGACTGGGGTGAGCCGCGGACGGATGTCGGCAGTTGGAATGAGCTGTCCCGCCCCGCGGGACTAGCATGCGGAAGGACAGGGCGGGGACCGACCCCGAACTGCCCGACCGCTCTGAGGAGCGATAAACGATGTTCGAGAGGTTCACCGACCGCGCGCGGCGGGTTGTCGTCCTGGCTCAGGAAGAAGCCCGGATGCTCAACCACAACTACATCGGCACTGAGCACATCCTCTTGGGCTTGATCCACGAGGGTGAGGGTGTCGCCGCTAAGGCCCTGGAGAGCCTCGGGATTTCGCTCGAGGCTGTTCGTCAGCAGGTCGAGGAGATCATCGGGCAGGGCCAGCAGGCCCCGTCCGGGCACATCCCCTTCACCCCGCGGGCGAAGAAGGTCCTGGAGCTTTCGCTCCGCGAGGCCCTCCAGCTCGGCCACAACTACATCGGCACCGAGCACATCCTGCTCGGCCTGATCCGCGAGGGCGAGGGCGTCGCCGCCCAGGTCCTGGTGAAGCTGGGCGCCGATCTGAACAGGGTCCGGCAGCAGGTCATCCAGCTGCTCTCCGGTTACTCCGGGGGCGGCAAGGAAGCGGCCACGGCCGGCGGCCCGGCCGAGGGCAGCCCCTCGACCTCGCTGGTCCTCGACCAGTTCGGCCGCAACCTCACCCAGGCGGCCCGCGAATCCAAGCTCGACCCGGTCATCGGGCGCGAGAAGGAGATCGAGCGGGTCATGCAGGTGCTGTCCCGCCGGACCAAGAACAACCCGGTCCTCATCGGCGAGCCCGGCGTCGGCAAGACCGCCGTCGTCGAGGGCCTGGCCCAGGCGATCGTCAAGGGCGAGGTGCCCGAGACCCTCAAGGACAAGCACCTCTACACCCTGGACCTCGGCGCGCTCGTCGCCGGTTCCCGCTACCGCGGTGACTTCGAGGAGCGCCTGAAGAAGGTCCTCAAGGAGATCCGCACCCGCGGCGACATCATCCTGTTCATCGACGAGCTGCACACGCTCGTCGGTGCGGGTGCCGCCGAGGGCGCCATCGACGCGGCTTCGATCCTGAAGCCGATGCTGGCCCGTGGTGAGCTGCAGACCATCGGTGCCACCACGCTGGACGAGTACCGCAAGCACCTCGAGAAGGACGCGGCGCTGGAGCGCCGTTTCCAGCCGATCCAGGTGGCGGAGCCTTCCCTCCCCCACACGATCGAGATCCTCAAGGGCCTGCGCGACCGCTACGAGGCCCACCACCGCGTCTCCATCACGGACGAGGCCCTCGTGCAGGCGGCCACCCTGGCCGACCGGTACATCTCGGACCGCTTCCTCCCGGACAAGGCGATCGACCTGATCGACGAGGCCGGCTCCCGGATGCGCATCCGCCGGATGACCGCGCCGCCGGACCTCCGCGAATTCGACGAGAAGATCGCGAACGTCCGTCGCGACAAGGAGTCGGCCATCGACTCCCAGGACTTCGAGAAGGCGGCTTCCCTCCGTGATTCGGAGAAGCAGCTGCTGGCGGCGAAGGCCAAGCGCGAGAAGGAGTGGAAGGCCGGCGACATGGACGTCGTGGCCGAGGTCGACGGCGAGCTGATCGCCGAAGTCCTCGCGACCGCGACCGGCATTCCGGTGTTCAAGCTGACCGAGGAGGAGTCCTCGCGGCTCCTGCGCATGGAGGACGAACTCCACCGCCGCGTCATCGGCCAGAAGGACGCCATCAAGGCCCTTTCGCAGGCGATCCGACGGACCCGTGCGGGTCTCAAGGACCCGAAGCGTCCCGGTGGCTCGTTCATCTTCGCCGGTCCGTCCGGTGTCGGTAAGACCGAGCTGTCCAAGACGCTCGCCGAATTCCTCTTCGGCGACGAGGACGCGCTGATCTCCCTCGACATGTCGGAGTTCAGCGAGAAGCACACGGTTTCCCGCCTCTTCGGTTCGCCCCCCGGCTACGTGGGCTACGAAGAGGGCGGCCAGCTGACCGAGAAGGTCCGCCGGAAGCCGTTCTCCGTCGTCCTCTTCGACGAGGTCGAGAAGGCGCACCCGGATATCTTCAATTCCCTTCTCCAGATCCTGGAGGACGGTCGTCTGACCGACTCCCAGGGCCGGGTCGTGGACTTCAAGAACACGGTCATCATCATGACGACCAACCTGGGCACGCGGGACATCTCCAAGGGCTTCAACCTGGGCTTCGCGGCCCAGGGCGACACCAAGACCGGTTACGAGCGGATGAAGGCGAAGGTCAACGAAGAGCTCAAGCAGCACTTCCGGCCCGAGTTCCTCAACCGTGTCGACGACACGGTGGTCTTCCACCAGCTCACGCAGGAAGACATCATCCAGATCGTCGACCTGATGATCGCCAAGGTGGACGAGCGGCTCAAGGACCGCGACATGGGCATCGAGCTCAGCGGTGACGCGAAGCAGCTCCTGGCCAAGCGCGGCTACGACCCGATCATGGGTGCGCGTCCGCTGCGCCGCACGATCCAGCGCGAGATCGAGGACATCCTCTCCGAGAAGATCCTCTTCGGTGAGCTGCGCCCCGGTCACATCGTGGTCGTCGGCGTGGAGGGCGAGGGCGAGAACGCCAAGTTCACCTTCCGCGGCGAGGAGAAGTCCGCTCTGCCGGACGTCCCCCCGATCGAGGCCACGGGCTCCGGCCCGGACCTGAGCAAGGGCGCGTGAACGCTCTCGCTTGAGTGAGCGGTACGCAGGGGCGGGCCCGGAACCGAATGGTTCCGGGC
>NZ_JBHWLC010000140.1:0-11124 GCF_042730635.1 Streptomyces sp. NPDC059917 | reverse complement strand
GCCCCCTGCCGGGGCGCCCCGGGCGTCGCGCCGTTCCCGATCGGCGCCGGGCGCGTCCGGCGGGGGCGGCATCCGGCAGTTGGGGCGGCAGGGGGCAGGGCGCGGAGCTGCCGGGGGGACTGCCGTCCGGGGGGCCTGCGCGTACCTAGCGTGGGGGCACGGAGTCGAGAGGATCCTTCTCGCGGTCTCCTCTCCTCACCTTCCCCCTCGCCTGGAGGCTTCCGCGATGCCCTCGACCGCCCCTACCGCCGCCGCCGTCCCGGACGGCGGCCCGGCGATCACCCCGGCCCCCCGACCCGGCGCGCTGGACGGCTTCGACGCCGCCGTCGCCGCGCGTCCCGAGCGCACGGCCCTGGTGCACGGCGACCGTCGGGTCAGCTACGGGCAGCTCGCCCTGGCCGTAGCGCTCCACGCCGAGGAGCCGACCGGATCCGACGCGGGGGCCGACGCGGTCGCCGCGGTCGTCGCCCTGCTGGCCGCGCTGCGCGCCGGTGCCGAACCGGCTCCGTCGCAGCCGGAGTTCGGGCCGATCGGGCCCGAGGACCGGGTCCTGCGGTCCGGCCCGGCCCGGCGCGGCGCCGAAGGGATCCTCCCGGTGCTGGCCGCGGGCGCCACGCTCGTCCTGCGCGAGGAGGAGGCGCCGGACGTCCCGGGCCTGTTGGCGGCCGCCGCCGCGCACGGGGCGACCGTACTGGACCTGCCCGCCGCCCACTGGCACGAACTGACCGGCGTACTGGCCGCCGGTGACGGCGAACTCGCCCCCGCGCTGCGCCTGGTGGTCATCGCGGACGCCCCCGCCGAGCCCGCGGCCCTCGCGCGGTGGCACCGGGCGGTGGACCCCGCCCGGGTCCGGCTGTGGGACGCGCACCGGGCCGTCGAGCAGGCGCCGACCCCGGGAGAGGGCGGCGTCTTCGACGGGGTGGTGCTCGACGCCGAGGACCGGGTGCCGCTGTCGTACGCGCAGCGCCGGCTGTGGTTCCTGGGCGGCCTGGAGGGCCCCTCGGCCACCTACAACCTGCCGCTGGTGCTCCGCCTCGACGGGGTGCCGGACCGGGCGGCGCTGACGGCGGCCCTCGCGGACGTCGTCGAGCGGCACGAGGTGCTGCGGACCGTGTACCCGGCGGTGGACTCCGAGCCCTACCAGCACGTGTTGGAGGCCCCGCCGCTGCCGCTCGCCGAGCGGGCCTGCGCGCCCGAGGAGGTCGCCGAGCTGGTGGCCCGCTTCACTGCGGGCACCTTCGACCTCGCCACCCAACTCCCCCTGCGGGCCGCGCTCTTCCTGCCGGGCGACGGCACCAGTGTGCTCGCCCTGCTGACCCACCACATCGCCACCGACGGCTGGTCCGTGACCCCGCTGCTGCGCGACCTCGCCGCCGCGTACGAGGCCCGGCTGGCCGGGACCGCACCCGTCCGGGAGCCGCTGCCGGTCCAGTACGCCGACTACACCCTGTGGCAGCGCGAGCTGCTGGAGGACCCGGAGCGGCTGCTGGGGCACTGGCGCGAGGCGCTGGACGGGATGCCGACCGTACTGGAGCTGCCGACCGACCGGCCCCGGCCCGCCGAGCCCTCGGGCGAGGGCGCCACCCTCGTGGCCCGACTGGACGTCGAAGCCCACCGGCGCCTCGCCGAGCTGGGCGAGGAGCACGGCGCGAGCATGCTCATGGTCCTGCAGAGCGCCCTCGCGCTGGCCCTGTCGGCCGCGGGCGCCGGACCGGACGTCGCGATCGGCACCCCGGTCGCGGGGCGCGGCGACGAGGCCCTCGACGACCTGGTCGGCTTCTTCGTGAACACGCTGGTGCTGCGCACGGACACCGCCGGGGAGGTGACCTTCGCCGAGTTGGTCGAGCGGACGCGGGACGCGGACCTCGCCGCCTACGCCCACCAGGAACTGCCCTTCGACCTGCTGGTGGAGCACCTGAACCCGGTGCGCTCGCTCGCCGCGAACCCCTTCTTCCAGGTGATGTTGACCGCGCAGGCGCAGGGCGCCGCGGACGAGGCCGTGCCGCTGGGCGGCGGGCTGACCGGCCGCTTCGCCGAACCGGGCCTGGAGGCCGCCAAGTTCGACCTGAGCGCCTCCTGCGTGGAGCTGCGCGACGCCGAGGGCGCACCGGCCGGTCTGGAGGTGTGGTGGCAGTACGCCACGGACCTCTTCGACGCCTCCACCGCGCAGTTGCTGCTCGACCTGTACGTGCGCACGCTCGCCCGGGCCGCCGCCGACCCGGCGTCCCCCGCGGCCGCCCTCGCCCGGCTCACCGAGGCGGAGGGCGCGGGCCTGGCCCGGCGCCGGGAGCGCCTCGCGGCGGCCGGGGAACCGGCGGCGCGAGACGGTGCGCCCGCGGCCGGGGAACCCGCTCCCGAGGAGCTGGTGGCGACCCTGTGCGCGCTGTTCGCGGAGGTCATCGGGCGCGAGCGGGTGGCCCCGAAGGACAACTTCTTCGTGGTCGGCGGGCACTCCATGACGGGCGTGCGGCTGGTGAACCGGATCCGGGCGGTCCTCGGCGTGGAGGTGCGCATCCGCGACCTGTTCCTCGCGCCGACGCCCGCCGGGCTGGCGCGCCGACTGAGCCGCGCGGCCGCGCCCGCCCCCGGCACCGCCCTGGCCCGCACCGGGGTCCGGGAACGGCCGGAGCGGATGCCGCTGTCCTACGCGCAGCGCCGGCTCTGGTTCGTGGACCAGTTGGAGGGCCCGAGCCGGTCCTACAACCTGCCCTTCGCGCTGCGCCTGGAGCGCCCGCTGGACCCCGCGGTGCTGGCCCTGGCCCTGGCGGACGTGGCCGGGCGGCACGAGGTGCTGCGCACCGTGTACCCGGCGGTGGACGGGCAGCCGTACCAGCGGGTGACGGAGCCCGGTCGGCCGGTGCTGGAGCGGGTGACGGCCTCGGCCGGGGAGCTGGAGGCGGCGATCGACGCCGCCGCCGGGCACGTCTTCGACCTGGCGGCGGAGATCCCCTTCCGGGCCTCGCTGATCGACGTACCGGCCGACGGGGCCGATGGACCGTCGCAGGTGCTGGTGCTGCTGGCGCACCACATCGCGGCCGACGGCTGGTCCGGCGGACCGCTGCTGCGCGACCTCGCCGCCGCGTACGGGGCCCGGGACGGCGGCGCCGCCCCCGACTGGGAGCCGCTGCCGGTGCAGTACGCCGACTACACGCTGTGGGAGCGCGAGCGGCTGGAGGGGCCGGGGGCCGAGGCGCACGTGGCGTTCTGGAAGGAGCGGCTGGCGGACGCGCCCCCGGTGCTGGAGCTCTCCGCGGCCCGGACGCGTCCGGCCGAGGCCTCGCACCGGGGCGCCGCCACCGCGCTCCGGCTGGACGCGGACACGCACGCCCGGCTGGAGGGGCTGGCCCGGGACCACGGGGCGACGCTGTTCATGGTGGTCCAGGCGGCCTTCGCGGCGGCGCTGACCCGGCACGGCGCGGGAACCGACCTGCCGCTGGGCACGGTGGTGGCCGGGCGTGACGACGAGGCGCTCGACGACCTCGTCGGGTTCTTCGTGAACACCCTCACCCTGCGCTGCGACACCTCGGGCGACCCGCGGTTCACGGAGCTGCTGGACCGGGTCCGGGAGACCGACCTCGCCGCCTTCGCCCACCAGGAGCTGCCGTTCGACCTGGTGGTGGAGCGGTTGAACCCGGTCCGCTCCACGGCGCACCATCCGCTGGTGCAGGCCCTGGTGCAGGTGCATCCGGCGGAGCCCGGCATCCCGGCCGGGTCGGCGCTGGCCGGTTCCCCGGTGGGCTCGGACTCCGGTTTCACCAAGTTCGACCTGACGGTCGCGCTGCGGGAGCTGCGGGACGCGGACGGGGCGCCGGGCGGGCTGGAGGGCGTACTGGAGTACGCGACGGACCTGTACGACGCGGGGACGGCGGGGATGCTCGCCGGGCACCTGGCCCGGATCCTGCGGGCGGTGGCCGAGGACCCGCGGCTGCGGCTGGCGGACCTGCCGCTGCTGTCCGCCGAGGAGGAGCACCGGCTGGTCACGCGGTACAACGACACCGCGACGCCGCGCGCGGCGTGCGGGGTGGTGCACGAGGTGTTCGAGGCGCAGGCCCGGCGCACCCCGGACCGGATCGCCGTCTCCTTCGAGGACGAGAGCCTGACCTACGCCGAGCTGGACGCCCGGGCCAACTCCCTGGCCCGCGACCTGATCGCGGCGGGGGTCGCCCGGGACGGCGCGGTCGGCGTGCTGATGGACCGTACGCCGCTGCTGCTGGTGTCCGCCCTCGCCATCCTCAAGTGCGGGGCCGCCTACGTCCCGTTGGACCCGCGGCTGCCCGACACCCGGGTCCGCATGATCATGGAGGACGTGGCGGCGGGGGTGCTGCTGACGCAGCGGGCCCACACCGGATCGGCTCCGGTGCGCCAGGAGGCCGCCGCCGGTGTCACGGTGCTCGCCGTGGACGAGCTGGCGGTGGACCCGGACGCCACCGACCCGGGGACCGCGGTGGGCGAGGACGCCCTGATGTACGTGATGTTCACCTCGGGCTCCACCGGCCGCCCCAAGGGGGTCGGGGTCACCCACCGCAACGTGGTCGAGCTGGTCACGGACCGCTGCTGGGACCTGGCCAACCACCGGCGGATGCTGGTGCACTCGGCGATCGGCTTCGACGCCTCGACCTACGAGCTGTGGGTCCCGCTGCTGGGCGGCGCCCAGCTCGTGATCGCCCCCGGCGACGGCACCGACGTCGCCGAACTCGACCACACCATCCGCACCTACGGGGTCACCGCCGCCTACTTCACGATGGGGCTCTTCCACATCATGGCGGACGAGGGCCTGGACACCCTCAAGCTCCTCGACGAGGTGTGGACCGGCGGCGACGTCGCCTCCCCCAGCGCCCTCCAACGGGTCCTGGACCACTGCCCCGAGACGGTGCTGGTCCACTCCTACGGCCCGACCGAGACCACCTTCGCCTCCCACCACCAGCGCATCGGAACGGACCTGCGCACGCTGCCCGGGGTGTTCCTGGGCGCCCCCCTCGACAACACCCGCGTCCACGTCCTGGACGAGCGGATGCGGCCGGTCCCGATCGGCGTCCCCGGGGAGATGTACATCGCGGGCAGCCAGGTGGCCCGCGGCTACATCGGCCGGGCCGCACTGACCGCGGAGCGCTTCGTCGCCGACCCGTTCGGCGCGGACGGCGGGCGGATGTACCGCACCGGCGACCTCGTGCAGTGGACCCCGGAAGGCGAACTGCGCTTCATCGGGCGGGCCGACGGCCAGATCAAGCTGCGCGGCTTCCGCATCGAGCCGGGCGAGATCGAGGAGACCCTGGCCCGGCACCCGGGCGTCGGTCAGGTCGCGGTGGTGGTCCTCGAGGACGGCCCCGGCGGCAAGCGCCTGGTCGCCTACGCGGTGCCGCGCGCCGAACACACCTTGACGGAGGCGTCGTTGCTGCGCTGGGCCGCCGGGGAACTGCCCGAGCACATGGTCCCCTCCGCCGTCGTCCTGCTCGACGCGATCCCGCTGACCGTCAACGGCAAGCCGGACCGCCGGGCGCTGCCCGCGCCGCCGCGCGCGGCGCGGCCCACCGGCCGCCCGCCGCGCACCCCGCGCGAGGAGGTCCTGTGCGGCCTGTTCACCGAGGTGCTGGAGGTGGAGGGGGTGGGGATCGACGACAACTTCTTCACCCTGGGCGGGCACTCCCTGCTCGCGGTGCGCCTGGTCAGCCGGATGCGGACCGTCCTGGGGCTGGAGCTGGGCGTACGGGACCTGTTCCGCACGCCGACCGTGGCCGGGCTGCTCGCCGACGAGCCGAGCGGCTTCGACCCGATGGGGGTCCTGCTGCCGCTGCACACCGGCGGCACCCGCCGCCCGCTGTTCTGCCTCCACCCCGGTACGGGCGTGGGCTGGTCGTACGCCGGTCTCACCCAGCACCTGGGTCCGGACCAGCCGCTGTACGCGATCCAGGCCCGGGCGCTGAGCGAGCTGGGGCACAGTCCGCAGAGCGTCGAGGAGATGGTCGCCGACTACCTGCCCCGGATCCGCGAGGTCCAGCCGCACGGCCCGTACCGCTTCCTGGGCTGGTCCTTCGGCGGCACGATCGCCCACGCGCTCGCCGTCCGCCTGGCCGAGCTGGGCGAACGCACCGAGCTGCTGGCCATGATGGACGTCCACCTGATGCCGACCGAGCCCGAGCGACGCCGGATGACCCCGGCGCAGAAGCGGGACATGCTGGTCGGCGACGACGCGGACGTCCCCGAGGACGCCCCCTTCGACGTGGACGCCCTGATCGGCCTGGTCCGGTTGCAGGACCCGGTCCTGGGCGCCTTCTCCGACGGGGAGATCCGGTCGGTGATCGGCGCCTCCATCGACCACGCAGAAATCATGAACCTGTATTCTCCGCGTCCGGTGGCCACCGACATGTTGTTCCTCGGGGCACTGGAGGACGGGAAGACGGAAAACACTCTCGCACAGCACTGGATTCCCTATGTCGAGGGCAGTGTGGAGAATCACGTCATCGGAGTTCCGCACACCAGAATGGGCGAACCCGAACCGCTGGCCCTGATCGGCCGTATCCTTTCCGAGAAATTGAGGAGTCTGTCATGACCAATCCTTTCGACAACGCCGAGGGCACCTTCCACGTGGTGGTCAACGCCGAGGGCCAGCACGCCCTGTGGCCCACCTTTGCCACCGTTCCCGCAGGTTGGGACGTGGTCTGGGCGGACGGCTCGCGGGCCGACGCACTCGCCTACGTGGAGCTGAACTGGACGGACATCCGGCCCAAGAGCCTGGTCGCCCAGTACGCCTGACCGCCCGCACGCATTTCACATCCGCCGCCAGGCCGGGCCCCGCATTCCGGGGCGCGGCCCGGCGGCTTTTTGCGGCCGCCCGTCAGCCCCGACACGGGCGGTCGGGTAATACCGCAATACTGCCGCCGGAACTTCCCCTCGGCCCCCGATCCGCTTTCTATATTCACCGTATGCGACGACGGACTTTGAACATCCTGCTGACGGGTACGGCATCGGATTCCCATACGTGGAATCTGGTCTATCTCCAGTTGCTGCTGGAGGAGGAGGGGCACCGGGTGCACAACCTCGGCCCCTGCGTCCCGGACCGGCTGCTCGCCGACACCTGCGCCGACCGGAATCCGGACCTCGTGGTGATCAGCAGTGTGAACGGGCACGGATACCGGGACGGGCTGAGCGCGGTGCGCACGCTGCGCCGCGCGGAGCACGCCTTCCCCGTCGTCATCGGCGGCAAGCTCGGGGTCGCGGGGACCGCCGACCCCGTGCAGCGCGGCCGGCTGCTCGACGCGGGGTGCGACGCCGTCTTCGACGACGGTGACGTGGCGGCCCTGCGGGAGTACCTCGGCGCGCTCACCGGCATCCGGGTCTTCGCGTGAACGGCGCCGCCTCCTTCGGCTCCTTCGTCGCCGACGCGGCGGCCGCCGGAGCGCTGGTCGTCCAGCCCCGGATGGGGTTCAGCGACCCCGCCCGGATGCGGGACGGCCTGGAGCGCACGAAGTCCGCCGTCGCGACCACCGTCGGCACCCTGACCATCGACAGCTACACCCGGGTCGGCGATCAGGACGCCGCCCGGGCCGCGCTCGCCGAGGGCACCCCGCTCAACGGCTACCCCATCGCGACCCACCCGGCTGCCCTGACCCGGTCGCTGCTGGACGGCGTGCTGGACCCGGGCTTCCCCGTCCAGGTGCGGCACGGCTCCTCGCGGCCCGAGTCGATCATCCGGGCGCTGACCGCCGCCGGGCTGGACGCCACCGAGGGCGGGCCGGTCTCGTACTGCCTGCCCTACGGCCGGACCCCGCTGGCGGAGTCCGTCGACAACTGGGCCCGCTGCTGCGAGCTGTTGGCGGCCCTGGTGCCCGCCCCGCGGGTGCCGCACCTGGAGAGCTTCGGCGGCTGCATGCTCGGCCAGCTCTGCCCGCCGGGGCTGCTCGTGGCGATCAGCCTGCTGGAGGGCCTGTTCTTCACCCGGCACGGCATCAGCAGCGTCTCCCTCAGCTACGCGCAACAGACCGATCCGGTGCAGGACGCCGAGGCGGTACGGGCGCTGCGCCGCCTCGCCGGGGAGTTCCTGCCGACCGGGGTGGACCACCACGTGGTGCTCTACACCTACATGGGGGTCTTCCCCGGCACCGAGGACGGGGCGACCCGGCTGCTGGAGGCCTCGGCGCAGCTCGCGGTGCGGTCCGGGGCGCACCGGCTCATCGTCAAGACCGCCGCCGAGGCGTACCGGATCCCGACCGTGCTGGAGAACGTACGGGCGCTGGAGACGGCGGCGGCGACCGCGGCCCTGGCCGAGGGGCCCGCGGCGCCGGGCGACCTCGGCGGCGCGGACGACAGCGAGGTCTACCGGGAGGCGCGCGCCTTCGTGGAGGCCGTGCTGGAGCTGGGTGAGGACCTCGGCCGCAGTCTCAAACTGGCTTTCGCCCGGGGCCTGTTGGACGTCCCCTTCTGCCTGCACCCGGACAACGCGGGCCGCTCCCGCAGCGTGATCGACCCGGGCGGGCGGCTGCGCTGGTCCGAGGTCGGCGCGATGCCGGTGAGGGCCTACCGCCCGCCGGGCGGAGCCGCCCCGATGACCGCGGACGGCCTGCTGGCCGCCGTCCACGACGTGGCGCGCCGCTTCGACGCCGTACCGGTACCCGCGTGAGCACCCCCGCCCCACCCCCGACCCACCGACGCACCCGCACACTCACAGGAGTCGACATGGAGCCCTACGGCGCCACCCCCGCCCCCGCCGCACCGCACACCCCGCCCCCGCTCGGGGAGCACCTGCGCTCGCCGCAGTTGCGGGCGGCGATGCTCGTCCAGCAGGAAGTCCTGTACGCCGCCCGGGAGTTCCTGCGCGGCGAGGGGTTCGTGGAGCTGCTGCCGCCGCTGGTGGGCCCGGTCACCGATCCGGGCGGGCGCGGCGCGAAGGCCCTGGACGTCGACTACTACGGCGAGCCGTACAAGCTGATGACCAGCGCGATCCTCTACAAGCAGGCCTCGCTGCGCGGTTTCCCCAAGCTCTTCTACATCGCCCCGAACGTCCGCGTGGAGCCGCCCGAGACCGCGACCACCGGCCGCCACCTGGTCGAGTTCCACCAGATCGACGTGGAGATCGCCGGCGGCTCGCGCCGCGACGCGCAGGAGATCGCGGCCGGGTTGCTGACCCGGGTGGCCGAGCACGTGTGGACGGCCGTCCCCGACGTGCTGCGCGAACTCGGGCGCGAGGAGATGGACTTCGCCGAGCTGCGGTCGGGCAAGTACGACGCCTGCACGCACGCGGAGGCGGTGGCGCGACTGATCGGCGGGGGCCACCCGCAGAGCCCGGACGCCGAGATCGACTGGGCGGGCGAGAAGGTGCTCTCCCTGGAGGCCGAGCGGCCGTTCTTCATCAACGACTACCCGAAGGGCTCGCGCGGCTTCTACGACCGCGAGGACCCGGACAACCCGGGCCTGCTGCGCAACTTCGACCTGATCGCCCCCGGCGGTTACGGGGAGCTGGTCAGCGGCAGCGAGCGCGAGTCGCACTACGCGACGATCGTGACCCGGATGCGGGAGAGCGGCGAGAACCCGGCGAAGTACGCCTGGTACCTCGAACTGGCCCGCGAGGGGATCCAGTCGAGCGCGGGCTTCGGCATGGGGCTCCAGCGCCTGGTCCGCTTCCTGACCGGGCTCGACGCCCTGTGGCAGGTCAGCGCCTACCCGAAGCTGCCGGGGGTGATCGCCCCGTGAGCGCGCTGACGGCGGCGGGCTTCCCGGAGCGCGCGGTGCGCGCCCGGGCCCGCGCGGGGACGGCCGAGGTGTTCCCGCCCGCGGACACCTACGGGACCTCGCTGTACGGGGCCGGGGAGACGCAGGCGCCGGACGCGCTGGACGCGCTGCGGCCGACGCCGCCCGTGTTCATGCCGCGGCGGCTGGAGAAGCTGATCGACCTGGGTCGGGAGCCCTCCTTCGAGGACGTGGACCTGCGCACCAAGGTCGGCGGGTTCGCCTCGGAACTCCCGCTGTACCTCTCGGCGTTCGGCTCCACCCGGGTGGGCAGCGGGGACCTCGGCGTGGCCGCGAGCGCGCAGGCGGCCCGGCTCGGCATCCCGATGGTGATCGGCGAGAACATGGTGCCGGTGCACGGCTACCGGCGCGGCGGCGACGGGATGCGCTCGGCGCTGCTGGCGCGGGTGGCCGCGTACGCCGAGAACCTCGCCGACGGGGTCGGCGGGGTGGTGGTGCAGCAGTCCACCGAGGACGCCGACTCCGAGGTGTGGAACCTGCTCTACAGCGATCCGGGCACCCGGCCGCTGCGCGATTCGGGCCGCCTCGGCTTCGAGCTGAAGGTCGGGCAGGGCGCGAAGCCGGGGCTCGGCGGGATGACCGTGGTCGACGCCGCGCAGGCGGAGCGGCTCGCCGGGAAGTTCACCGTGCGGGAGCTGCTGGGCGCGGGCGGGCACCTGCGGTGCGCGAGCCCGGGCACCTTCACGGAGGAGATCGTCCGCCAGCAGCTGCGGTTCATGCGGAACAACTTCCCGCTGGCCCGGACCTGGGTGAAGTTCCATCCCGGGCGGGACATCGCGGCCGCGGCCGCCACCGCCTGGGCGGCGGGCGCCGACGCGGTGACCGTGGACGGCGCCGAGGGCGGCACCGGCTGGGCGCCGCGGGTCTTCCTCGACCAGGTCGGCCTGCCGCTCGCCGAGTGCCTGCGCCGGATCGGCAGGCCGCGCGGGGCGCTGCTGGCCACGGGCCGGATCTGGGAGGGCGGGCGCGCGGTGCGGGCGCTGGCCCTGGGCGCGAGCGCCGTGGGGCTGGGCCGGGCGGCGCTGCTCGCGGTGGACGAGGACCCCGAGGAGGGGCTGGTCCGGCTGGTGGCCGCGCTGGCCCTGGAGGTCCGGCTGCTGACCAGCGCGCTGGGCAAGTACCACACGGCCGACCTGTCCCCCGAGGACCTGTGGGACCCGCGGGAACCGCAGCTCCCCGCGGACGCCCCCGCCGGGTCCCGGTCATGAGCGCCCCGCGCGGCTCCGCGTCCCGTCCCGCGTCCCGTCCCGGGGACCGCTCCCGCGAGCGGCGGCGCGGCGGGCCCGGGCGCCCGGCGGGCCGGGTGCGCGCGGTGTTCCGGCCGGGCGAGCTGCCCGGGGTGGCCGTGGCCGGGCCGCCGCGGGTCGTCCGGGTGGCCGGGAG